>CAIYHG010000058.1 GCA_903925975.1 uncultured Acidobacteriia bacterium
AAGGCTTATGGATTCGAGGCCGGCGCTTGCACTCCATTGCCCGATTCCCACGCTGTAGGTTCCTGGGCACGATGCTTCGTCTCCGGCTGAGTTCATCCCGCCGATGCAGATGCTTTGAGTGGCGTTCTCGAGGCCCAACTGGGGAATGTTGTTGAAGTCGAGGAAGTACCCGTACATCTCGGCTTGGTGGTCGTATCCCACGCTAGGCAGTTCGTCGAGAACCTGGTCCCATCGAGGGAAGCCGCCGCCAAAGCCACCGGCGCAATTCAGTTGTCCATTGGCGTCGGCCCAGCAGCGAAGCGCCCCTGTCTTGTCTCGCCATTCGACTTCATTCCCCGTCGTAGCGGGGGCGGCGTCTTGCTGGAAAGTCATCAGCGGCCCGGTTTGACTGTAAACGTAGACCGGATGGACGGGGACGGAGACGCGGATCTCTTGAGCAGTGGACAGTGGACAGTAGACCGTGAATAGAAAGAGCAGCACGGGCAGCCAAATTCTGAATTTTGAATTCTTGATTTTCATTTTTTGGTCTCCGAGGGTGAAGGTTGCACAGCGGCTTTGGCCTTTTCCGGTTCTGGAGTGCCAAGGCGGGTCACAGGCCCGCCCCTACCGATTTCCGGCTCCTGACTGTTTGGGCGGGTCACAGACCCGCTCCTACTGACTGCCGTTTTCACGTCCGGCTCGTGGAATTCCTTTTTCTGCCAATCGAGCACCCAGCCGCGCCCTACTTTGTGCGCGTCAACCCATGCCTGCATCTTCTTTTCTTTCGAGATGGCGCGGGCACGCAGTTCCGTCACTGGCAGCGTGATCGTTATTTGACCCGTCGCCGTTTCGATGCGGTTGATCTCCTGGAGAAGCAGCGCGTAGTCGCCGTACAGTTCCTCAAATTCGGAATCGAGCGGCACGGGCTTTATCGCAGTCGTTGTCGGCATATCGGGCTTGGCTGTGGGCGGCTCTTGCGAGAAAGCAAAAGGCAAAAAGCAAAAGGCGAAAGCCAAAAATGCGGTTGTGCGTCCCTTCATCTTACTCTCCCTCTAAGTAGAGCTGGAAGTCTGCGGCCGGGCGAAAAAATCATCGAGGCCCACGTATTTTCCGTTGATTCGGCCCCAACGCGCTTTCTGATCCCGGATGTCCACATGAACGATTCTATCCGGGTCATAGACTCCAATGCCAGCGTTTTCAAATTCCGGGATGGTTTCGGCAATGCGAAACGCCTGCTCGCTGGTCATCCCTTCGATGTCCACGTCGGCAGCTTTGCAGACAGGATCTTCCGGCGTCACGATGTGCTCGCTCTTCCCTACCCCGCCCACCGCGCGGTTATGCTCAACGCAGCGGGCACCTGAGCTGATAGTGAGGGCAACGTTCACCTGGTCGCGCATCCGCTGGAGTCCGGCAACGAGCGCGGGATGCACGGACTTTGGAAGTCCGCACTTCCCGCACTTGCAGGCGAATTCCGCAGCCGAGAAATCTTTGCTGAGATCTCCCATGCTTCACCTATGGTTTCGGCGGCGCGCCGGGGTCCGGGGGAACGTCCTTTTGCAGTTGGGGAATGAAGATCCCCAACTTATCTAGGAGCGAATCGGCAAAGTAGCCGTATAGCCCCGCCGTTGCCGCATTGAGCGGAAACACGGTATCTCTCACCCCGAC
>CAIYHG010000059.1 GCA_903925975.1 uncultured Acidobacteriia bacterium
CGCCCATCACTTCCGGGTCTCGCGTTATCCGATCAAGCCCCATATCAACTCCGTTCCTATTCTACAGCCTGCGCCCAGGCAGTGGCATGCCGCTGTGATTGCCCGACGATTAAACCAACGAACCCCCGCCTTTCGTCCACAACGTCCTATTTCCACGCAAATCGCGCAAGTCAAGCTGGCCCCTTCTTGCCCCCCGTTTGAAGTCCACCAATCTGTTTGAGGCGTGTGAATAGGGCGACCACGAGATACATAGCTGCGCCCCAGAATACGCAATTGAAGAGCGGGGTCAGGACGAAGAAGCCTAGGTTGTGGATGCCAAAGAGAGGGCGTGACACTAGCATACCTGGACATGCAAGTACACTGAGTACCCGGTTCATGCCGCTTTGCCCAACACCACCGTCAGGCGTCATCTCGATCAGCGGAATCGGTAGCACTGTGCAGAGCAGCCCGAAGCCAATGCACAGCAGCAAAGTCGCGCGGTTGAACCGCCGGGGCTTCCTCGCTGCTTGAAGCTGATCGTCATTCCGGGGCATAGGGTCTCATCGTAATCAGAAAGCAGCTAGAAAGAACAGTCCTCGCGGTGTATCGGACGAAAAAGTTAGGGGAAAGCGTCCACTCTATTCGGGGCTCTGTTTTAAAACGCCTTCCGGTGAACGCTCCCCAAAATCGTCCGCCTTTTCCAACTCCTGCCGCGGGGCGTAGAAGCTGAGCGCGTTATCGCCCTGCCGCAAGGTGCGGGTGCGGGTGAGGGGGCCGTATGTCTCCGCCAGGGCTAACCGGACGGAGTGCTGGACAATTACCAGTGCGGGCGGGTTCTCGGCGACCAGGTCCATCGTGGCCAGGTACTCGCGTTCGAGGTCGTAGGGGGGGTCGAGGAAGACTAACTCGGCGGGGCAACGGGGGAGCGCGAGTAAGGCCGGGCCGGCATACACGGTGGCGCGGGCTTCCAAGCCGAGGGAGGCTAGGTTTTCGCGTATCGCATCCACGGCGCGGCGGTTCTTCTCCATGAAGAAGGCGTGCCGCGCGCCGCGGCTTAGGGCTTCGATGCCTACTGCGCCCGTGCCGGCGTAGGCGTCGAGGAAGGTTGCGCCACGCACGCGGGGACCGAGGATATCGAATAGCGTTTCCCGCAGCCGGTCCGGCGTCGGGCGGGTCGCGTCGCCCGGAATGCTCTTCAGGCGGCGGGAACGGAACTCTCCGGCAATCACTCGCATCAGCCCACCATCACCAGTCCGTACCTGCGCTGCCAGCACTCGCGGATGTATGCCACTGCGCGCTTCAGATCATCGGGCGATGGAGGATGCGCCACGAAATCCAGCGCCTCGCGCCGCGCCAGTTCCAGAATCTCGGTATCGCGCAGAATATTCGCCACTCGCAGCGAGGGCAGGCCTGCCTGCTTGGTGCCGAAGAACTCGCCGGGGCCGCGCAGCCTCAAATCCATTTCGGCGATGCGGAAGCCGTCGGTGGTATCGACCAGCGTGCGTATGCGCTCGCGCGAGGCGTCGTTCATCTTCTCCGTAACCAGGATGCAGTAGCTTTGCGCCGCGCCGCGGCCGACGCGCCCGCGAAGCTGGTGCATCTGCGCCAGGCCGAAGCGCTCGGCCTGCTCGATCACCATCACGCTGGCATTCGGCACGTCCACGCCGACCTCCACCACCGTGGTTGAGACCATGATCTGGATGCGGCCGTCTTTGAAGCGCCGCATGATGTCTTCCTTTTCGTCGGCGCCGAGGCGGCCGTGCATCAGGCCGACCGAGAAGTTGGGAAACACCTCGCGCGAGAGATGCTCGTACATCTTCTGCGCGGCCTTCATCGCCTGGGTTTCGGATTCCTCGATCACCGGATACACCACGTAGGCCTGGCGGCCCTCCTCGATCTGCCGCTGCATGAAGCTGTAGGCCTGCTCCACGTGGTCGTCGGTTACGTGCTTAGTAATGATCGGCTTTCTGCCGGGCGGGAGTTCGTCGATCACGGAAACGTCAAGGTCTCCATAGAGCGTCATCGCGAGGGTTCGCGGAATGGGCGTGGCGGTCATCACCAGCACGTCGGGGTGCGTGCCTTTTTGCGTGAGGGTCAGCCGCTGCATCACGCCGAAGCGGTGCTGCTCGTCTATGATCGCGAGGCCTAGCCGGTGGAACTCCACGTCCTTTTCGAGCAGCGCGTGCGTGCCCACCACGATGTGCGCCAGCCCGCCCGCAACGAGCTTCTTCAACTGCGTCTTCTCGCGGCTGCTGAACGACCCGGTGAGCAACGCCACCACGTATCCCAGTTTGCTCAATACCTGCTTGAAATAGAGCCCGTGCTGGGTAGCGAGAATCTCGGTGGGCGCGAGCACCGCCACCTGAAAACCGTTTTCGATGGCGATTACGGCGGCTTCGGCGGCCACGATGGTCTTGCCGCTGCCCACGTCGCCCTGGAGCAGGCGGTTCATGGGGCGCGGCTCTTTCATATCGTCCGCGATCTCTTTGATAACACGCTTCTGCGCCGCCGTGGGCTTGAACGGCAGCATGGCCTTCACCTTTTCGCGGATGGGGTCGTCGATGCGGAATGCGATGCCGGGTAGGGTGCGCGCGCGAGAGCGCTTCAAGGCGATGCCGCACTCCAGCCAGAAGAACTCCTCGAAGATCAGCCGGAACTGCGCCGGAGCGCGGAATCCGTTCCACAGCCGGAGGTCGGCGCCGGGCGATGGAAAATGGGCCTCGCGGGTGGCCGTCCACAGGTCGGGGAGCTTCAGGCGGGCGCGCAGGCCTTCCGGCAGGTTGTCTTCGAGCGGGGCGATGGTTTCGAGAACGCGGTGCGTCAGCGTGCGCAGCACCCTGGTGGTGACCTTCGAGACGGCCTCGTAGATGGGCACGATTCTGCCGGTGTGCAGGCCTGCTTCGCCGTCTTCTTCGTCTCCGGTGAGGATTTCGAACTCGGGGTGCATCATGGTGAGCTCGCCCGAGTAGGAATCGAACTCCACCTTGCCGAACAGCGCCACTTTCATGCCTTCGGCCAGCACCTTGGCCAGGTACCCTCCGTGAAACCATTTGGCCAGCAGGATGGCGCGCGAGGAATCGGAGAACCGGGCTTCGAACAAACCCAGATTGCGCTGCCGGAAGCCGGAGAGCTTGGTAGAGCGCACGTCCGCAATCACGGTCGCCATCTCGCCCGGCGCAAGCTGGGCGATGGGCTTCATGTTGCTGCGGTCTTCGTAGCGGAAGGGGAAGTACCCGAGGAGGTCCTCTACAGTGACCAGTCCCTTGACTTCGAGCATCGCCGCACGCGCCGGTCCGATGCCCTTCACGTATGTAAGCGGGGTCTTGAGATCCATGTGGGCCGCACTGCCCGCAGCCTTGCTGCCAGTGTACAATGGCGGCTCTTCAAAAGCGTCGCGGGGTATCAATTTCGGCCAAAAGTACTAAGCCATTGAGGGGAATTCTTAGCCTCGCCGTTCTATTACCTACCTATTACACCAGGACCTGTCTTTTGTAGAGGGTAGATGGTGAAATCGAGACATGAACGCGAACGCAATGCTCTTCGCGCTGCTGGCTCTCGCGGATCTGTCGCTGATGGCGTATATGGGGCGCCGTCGGATGGCAAGGGAAGCTCAGAGCCGGATGATGGCGGCCCTCAGGCTGGCTGTCCAGTGCGAAACCTACGCCGACGCGCTCGTACCGCAAAAACGTCATCTCCAACTTCGCCGCGCCGGATAGGCGCGCCGGGGGCGGGCTTCGCAAACCCGCCCCGCGCATTTCTCCTCACTTTACGCTCCTTTGTCGAAGCCGCCGGCCGCTGATCTGCTCGCGAAGGCGTTGTAGCGCCGATTAGGGGGGCGGGCTACTGTGGTTCGTCGTTAGTCCTGACCCGGAGGATTGGCAACGGGGCAAAACGGGTACAGGCACGAAGTTTCGCAAAGGCGGCGAAATTCGAGCCAGTCCCCGATTTGCGGCTCTTGCCGGTGAGCGGCAAATTGCGCTTGGGGCGGGTTCGTTCCGGAGGCCGTAACCGCCGCCGTTGCCGGGAGTTGCCCGCCGAAATGGGTTTGTTTGGGAAATTTCGGTATTGGCCTCAGAAGGACCCGCGCTATCAGCGGCCGCCGGTTGTGGGGCGCGGCCGGACCCGGACCCCTGCGCGGGCCCGGTGGACGGCGGATGCCGGTCTACCGGCCCACTATTGCGGAGAGATTGCAGGCGCTCGAACTCCTCGACGGCGCGGCGGTAGTGGCGCTCGGCCTGGGCTTGATAGCGGAGCAGCAGGGACCAGGAATTGGAGCGCTGCGCCATGCGGTCGAAGCCCGTAGCCAGGGCGAAGTTGCGGTTCTGAGCGCGGGCGATTTCGATGTCGCCGTCGCCGGCCAGCTCGGCGCTCATGGGAGTGAGGGGGTTATCGCGGTGATCGACGGCCATATCCATGCAGGCGGTGAAGAGCCCGGCTTCCAGGCGCGCCGCGCGGAGGAGGGCATGCTGGGCCAGGGCGATGCGCTCGACGGCGAACAGTTCCTGGGAATCGGCGGGGTGGTAATCGGCCACGAGGTCGTCTTTGAGGCGGGCGACCTCGTCGAGATCTTCGAGGCGGACGACGGCGAACGCGGAAGCGGTGAAGCCGTGCTTGCGGGCGTTCTGTGCGCAGAGGGCTTTACCCTCGACGGTGCGGGGTCCGGTGGAGCGGGCCGCGTTGGAGCGGTTGGCCGCAAGCTGTTTTTCGGAAGAGGGTTTGCGTGGCATGGGTCCTCACCCGAGGAGTAGCACGGGGAGGGGCTAGAGTCTGAAATTGCGGTTTGTAAGTGACTGGTGGATGGAGGGTTGTTGGAGATGAGGGGGAGTGATTCACAAGTCTTGCGCGGTGCAATGCGCCTGAATAACGAAGTACCGGCGCCGAGCGCCGGAAGCCAGGATGAATGCTGGCTCTGCACGCCAGTGGCGCAATGCCACGCTGGGTTATGGGCGTGGCTTCAGTTGACTCTCGACGAGCGCGGCCGAGGTATCGAGCGCCACTTCAGGAGCGTGGTTGGCCTGCGGATTGATCCAGAACTGAGGACTCGGGCCGAAATGGGGCGCCAGACGCAGGGCGGTGGAGTGAACCCCATCTTTCCCCGTTTTCCCGATTTGAGAGAATCCGTAAAATTAGAGATGATTCTTGCATGCGAATACTTTCCCTGCTCGGGATGCCGTTCCTCTTGGCTAACATCGTGTCCGCGCAGCCGGAGCATAAAACCGAAGTCTTCGGCGCTATTGGGCCCGGTTGGATTACCGACAACAGTGGGGCCCTGGGAAAGGGACTGAATGGCGGCGGCGGGATCGGTTTCCGCGTCAGCCCGAAGCTCGGATTGGAGGCGGAGGTTAACGCCTACCGCCAAGAACGGCAGTTCGGAGCGCAGTTCTCTCGATACAGCTCCCGCGGGGCTTTCATGGTGGCCAATGCACTCCGCTACTGGGGGCGCGGGCGCGTGCAGTGCTATCTGATCGGCGGCGGCGGAATGCTGTATTACCGGAACGCGGCCGATTCCGGCGGGGCGCCAGGAAGATCCGGAATCAGTTGGGCTATCGATATGGGGGCGGGAGCGAAAATCTTCGTCAGGAAGAATCTTTCCATCCGGCCGGACCTTCGCATCTTCGGCGGAAGCGGAGGCGGGGCCATCGATGGGCCATTCAGCAGCACCCGGCTGTCCATGGGCGCCGGATATCACTGGTAACCGCGATGTGTCGATCCATGCGAGCGCCTGCCGCATTTGACCGCGGGATTCCGGCGTCAGGCGCCGGAACTACTTCAGCAGGTCAAGAAGCGCACGGTCCCCCGACCGCCTTGCGAGTTCGAGCATGGTGCTCCAACCTTCGCAACATGGAGCCGAGGTGATCGAGTTTGATCCGTCCCATACCTTGACAGTCTTATCCGCGCCCCGTTGAAGGAGCAATCTCACCATTTCCGTGTTTCGATCTCGAATTGCCGCCGATAGCGGCGTCTCTATTGTTCGGTCGAGGCGCGTGGATGGGGAAAGGAGTCCTCTATATGCAGGGCTGTAGATATCCAGATCAGCGGGATATGCACCCATCCAGATCGTCTGCTTCCGTTCATAATTCACCGGGGCGCCGTTATCGAGTAGAACACCCATCAACGCGATATCACGTTTGGCGATAGCGAGAAAAAGAAGGTCAGGCGATGATGCGATATCGGTTCGGCCTTGCAGAAGCTGTCGAAGGGCGGAGCCGTACGGGGCGCCGGCCAGAACCTCGATCACGCACCTCTGGTCGGTCAGTTCCCAACGCGCAAAGCCTTCCAACGCCGTCTTTATCCTTGAGGCGTCACTGGATTTCATCGCGGTTTGTACTTCTTTGCAGGGACCTCCCGCCGCGGAAACCCGGACTACACCTATACCCGCCATTGCGAGCGCCAGAACCGAAGTCTTCGACATCACGATGGAATCTCCTCAAGACGCAATTCGGGCCGCTATGTCCTTTTCACTATGCGCCAACGGCATACTGGGCGCAAGCGCGGGCACTCGAAACGGGGGCGCTGATGAGATGTACTCCAGGGGGGCACGCTGAGAGGCTTTGAAGCAGGGCGGCAACAGGAGCCGGCGCCGGCGTGGGACGCCGGAAGCCAGGATGAATCCTGGCTCTGCACGCCAGTGGCGTGCGCCACAACGGACTCCAGCAGTTCTGGTTTTGGAGTTCTTGTTAGACAGGAGGGGGATTGGCTTGGGATTCCGCTGCCAATCCCCCTGGTTACTTACTTCGCCAACTGCTCCAATTCGCCTTCGAGAAGCGCTACGTGCTCCTCTTCCTCGGCGGCTAGCTCACTGCACAGATCCCGTTCCAGGCCTTCGGGCAGTTCGCGCGCCAGTTTCTTGAAGTGGTCGCGCGTGCGGCGCTCCATTTCCAGGGCGACGCGGTACAGGTCTTCTACAGCGGAGGCGTCGTCCACGCGGATGCCGCGGAACAGGGCGTTTGAAAGCAGATTCTGCTCGTCGGCGGAGAGCTCCACAACCTCGCGGTCTAGGTGGGCGTGATACTTCTCTTCGAGTTCGTGCAGGTGGTCCAGTTCGGCGTCGTATAGCCGCTCAAGAACCGCACGCTGGGCGGGGTGGGTCGCTTTATCCCGGGCGAGTTTATAGAAGTGGAACGAGTTCAGCTCAAACTGCACGGCGTCGCGGATGGCGCGAAACCGCATGGAATCGCCCAGGTCGCGGCCGGGGATCACTTCGAGCTCGCCGCCGCACATGAAGCACTTTCCGTAGGGAACGGCGAAACCAGTGGTGAGCTTGAAACAGCTCTTGCAGCGCCACGTGTAGCGAACCTGCGCGCAGCAGATCTCGTCTTCAGCGAGAACGCTATGGCATTTGGGACAAGAGGATGGCATGTCTATTTGCTCCCTGCTACCGCGGCCTGTTCTCCAGGCTTGATTCCCATGTATTCCAGCATGCCGCCGGCGGCTCTGCGGCCCGCGCCCATCGCCAGAATTACGGTGGCCGCGCCGGTAACGATATCGCCGCCCGCGAACACGCCCGGAATGGAGGTCATCCCGGTGCGCTCTTCCACGTCGATGTAGCCCCACTTGTTGGTCTTGAGGCCCGGGGTAGTTTGGGCGATCACGGGGTTGGCGCTGGTGCCCAACGCGTAGATCACCATATCCACGTCCAGCAGGAATTCGGAACCCGCGACGGGTACGGGGCGGCGGCGGCCGGAATCGTCCGGTTCGCCCAGTTCCATCTTCTGGCAGCGCATTCCTGTGACCCAGCCCGCGGAGTCTCCCTCGATCGCCACCGGGTTAGTGAGCCACATGAACTCGATGCCTTCTTCGATGGCGTGCTCGAGTTCTTCCATGCGCGCCGGCGATTCGCGCCGCGAACGGCGGTAAACCACGGTGACCGATTCGGCGCCCATGCGCAGCGAAACGCGCGCGGCGTCCATGGCGGTATTGCCCGCGCCGATCACGGCGACGCGCTTGCCCATCCCTACGGGCGTATCGTAGAGCGGCTGCTTGTGGCCGCGCATGAGGTTGACGCGCGTGAGGAATTCGTTGGCCGAGCAGACGCCGTTGAACGCCTCTCCGGGGATGCCCATGAACTTCGGCGACCCGGCGCCCGTACCTACGAACACCGCGTCATAACCCATCTCCGTCATCAACTGCGGAATGGTGAACAGCTTGCCGATGATGCTATCCAGGCGGATTTCGACGCCGGCCTTCTGCATGGCCTCGATTTCCGCGTCGATGATCACATCGGGCAGGCGGAACTCGGGGATGCCGTACTTCAAAACGCCGCCGGCCACGTGCAGGGCCTCGAAGACAGTGACCTTGACGCCGTTGCGCGCCAGATCGCCCGCGCAAGCCAACCCGGCCGGGCCGGAGCCTACGATGGCGGCCCTCTTCTGCGCCGTCGCCGGGATCTCGATGGGTTCGTCCCAACCGCGGCCCATGGCGCAATCGGCCACGAAGCGCTCCAGGCGGCCAACGGCCACCGGCTTGAGCTTCGAGCCAACCACGCAAGTTGCTTCGCACTGCGATTCCTGCGGGCAAACGCGGCCGCAAACGGCGGGCAGCGCGTTGGACGATTTCAAAATCTGGTACGAAGTCTTGATGTCTTTGCGCGCCAGGGCCGAGATGAATCCGGGGATATCGATTCCCACGGGGCAGCCGGGAACGCAGCGGGGCTTCTTGCAGCGAATGCAGCGTTCGGCCTCTTGCAGCGCGGCTTCGAGGTCGAGGCCCAGCGCCACTTCCTTGAAGTTCGAGCGGCGCACTTCGGCCGGCTGGTGCGGCATGGGCGACCGTTCCTGCGGAATGGTCTTGAGGTTCTTGGGCAGCTTCGATTCCGGCGTCTCCGGAATCGCCTCGGGCAATTCGCACGAGGGCGCAACGAAGGACGAGGCGCCATCGCTCGCTTTGAGGGCGGCCAGGGTGGCGGCTTCGGTGCGGAAGCGGTTCAGCGCGTCCTTCTCTTCTCGCTCGAAGCGTTTCTGACGCAGCGCGAGTTCGTCGAAATTCACCAGGTGGCCATCGAAATCCGCACCGTCCACGCAGGCGAACTTCATCTTGCCGCCGATGGTTACGCGGCACGACCCGCACATGCCCGTGCCGTCCACCATGATCGAGTTCAGGCTGACAACCGTGGGAACGGCGAACGGGCGGGTGGTTTCCGAGCATGCCTTCATCATGGGAATGGGGCCGATGGCCACCGCTTCCTTGATGTTCGGTTCCGTCTTCAATACATCCGCCAGCGCCAGCGTCACGAAGCCCTTGCGGCCGTAGCTGCCGTCGTCGGTGGTGATGATCAGCTCGTCGCTAAACTCGCGGAACTTGTCTTCCCAAAAAACCAGGTCCTTCGTACGGAACCCGATGATCGAGATGGTCCGGTTGCCCTGCAACTTGTACTCGCGGAGTTGCGGGAATACGGGCGCGACGCCAAGGCCGCCGCCCACCAGCACTACCGTTCCCTCGACGTTCTTGATATGGCTTGGGAGGCCCAATGGACCGATGAAGTCGAGCAGGTAATCGCCCTCGTTCAGTTCCATCATCTCGAACGTGGTCTTGCCTACCGCCTGGATGACCACGGTTACGGTCCCCTCGACGGCGTTGAAGTCTGCCACGGTCAGCGGAATACGTTCCCCATGCTCGTCAATGCGAGCCATGATGAAGTGCCCGGGGCGCGCCGCACGCGCCACATCCGGCGCTTTCACGTCCCAGAGGAAAGTGGTCGGACCAAATTGTTTTTTACGGGTGATTAGATACATTGAACTTCCGGATGCCTAAATGTTACCAGATTTCAGAAGGCCGGATCCGTAGGGGCAGCTCAACCCGTAACCGCAAACAAGTACCTTTTTATCAGTAATATGGGAAGATTCTACGTCTTGCGATGCCACGCCGATGTTACGGTAAAATCGGCGATTTCGCCATCGGTATTGTTGCAGTGCGGCTTGGAACGGCCCCGAGTGAAAGGTGGCCGGGACAGCCCGGCCCCCCGGCGCGTCCGCCGGAACTGAGCCGAGGGGCGGCTGGGTGTAAGTCAGTGAATCCAAGCGTCTCGACACGAGTGTCGAGACGGCACCCAAGAGTGGGCGTGCCACGAAGTTGTGGCCCGGACACTTTCGCCGAAAGAAGACAACCTATTGAAGGCCCCGGAGGCGCCGCTAACAGCCGTGAATCTTCTTCAGCAGCCACGCCATATTGCGGCCTAGGACCTGCATGGTCTCGATACCTTCGGCGTCACTTTCCACTTGTCCGGGGTCGCGGCCCATGGCGATATTCCAATACGAGGAGCCGGGGACGACCATTTCCGAGATGAAGAAGAAGTGGTTTAGCGAATCGAAGGCGTGGATGGCGCCGCCGCGGCGCGCCACCACCACCGCCGCGCCCACTTTGCGCCGCAGGAAGGCCCCGTTGGCGCGCGAAACCAGACAGGCGCGGTCCATGACGGCTTTGATTTCCGGACTGACGTCGGCCACGTAGGTGGGGGAGCCGAGCAGGATGCCGTCGGCGGCCGCCATGCGCGAGATCAACGCATTGCCATCGTCGTCACGCTGGCCGCACAGGCCGTCTTTGCGGGAAGAGCATTTGAAGCAGGCCAGGCAGCCGTGAATCTTCATCCCGCTGAGCTGGATGAGTTCGGTTTCAATGCCTTCTTTTTCGAGTTCGCCAAAAACATGGCGCATCACAATGGCAGTGTTGCCGTCTTTACGCGCACTGCCGTTCAAGCCGATGACTTTCATAAACGAACAGGATAACCGGAGGCGAGGCGGCGCGCAGGCCGAAATTAGAGGCCGACGCGCCCAAAGGAAGGTTTAGGAAAACGGTGAAATACTCGGGAGGACCATCTTGGCCGCCGATTCACGCCGATCGACGCGGATAAGAACGTTGTTTCAACGGGTACTCATCCGCGTGCATCGGCGGCCACAAATACTTGGCCTTGCTTAACGAACTTCTAGGAAACGCGGCGGGTGGCCATTCTGCGGCGCGGGCCGAAGGAGGCGGTACGCCTTTGGCCGGCGGCGACCATGCGAATGGCAGTAACCGGGGCGACGGGCGGTATCATCGCGTTCGGGCCCAGATTGATGGAGAGAGCCCGTTCGATGCGCGCTACGTCGGAGCGTTCGGCGCGCGTCCCGAAGGTCCACGCCGTTCCGCGGGCGCCGGCTCGGCCGGTGCGTCCTACGCGGTGGATGAAGTCCTCAGGAGCCTGCGGCAGATCGTAGTTCACAACGTGGGAGATGCCGTCCACGTGGATGCCGCGCGCGGCCACGTCGGTGGCGACGAGCACGCGATAGCGGCCGTCCTGGAAGCCTTTCAACGCCTGGTTGCGCTGGTTCTGGCTGCGGTCGCCGTGAATCGCAGTCACTTTGACGCCCTGTTCGGCCAGTCTCTTGGAGAGGCGTTCGGCGCCGCGCCTGGTACGCGAGAACACGAGGAACGAACCCTCTTCGCGGCCTAGCATGGTTTCGAGCAGTTCGAACTTGCCGTGCTGCTCCACTTCGCAGTACTGCAAGTCCACTTGTTCGGTGGGCCTATCGGACGAACCCGCGGCAAGGCGGATGCCATTCGGAACGTAGCGGTTCACGAGGCCCTTGACGGAGCTTTCGAGAGTCGCAGAGAACAGCAGGATCTGCTTGTCGGCCGGCATGGGGGCCATGATGCGTTCGATGGTGGGCAGGAAGCCCATGTCGAGCATGCGGTCGGCTTCGTCCAACACCAGGATGCGCACGCCGGCGAGATCCACCAGGCGGCGGCTGAGATAGTCGTACAAGCGCCCGGCGGTGGCAATCACCACCTGCGCGCCTTTGCGGATGGCCTGAATTTGCGGGCCTTCGCCGACTCCACCGACTACAAGCGCAGTGCGGACGCCGCTTCCGGCGGCCATTTTGGCAAAGGCTTGGTCGATCTGCATGGCGAGTTCGCGCGTTGGGGCCAGAATGACCGCACGCACGCCCGCGGGATACTTCTTGGTCGACAGAGCATGAATGAGGGGCAGAACGAAAGCCAGGGTCTTACCCGAGCCCGTCTGCGCCGTAGCAACAAGATCGCTCCCGGCCAATGCGGGCTCAATAGCCATCGCTTGAATCAGGGTGGGAACGGTGAAGCCCTCTCGGGCAAGGTTTGTCTTCAAAAGGGGAGACAGAGAGAAATCTTCGAAATTTTTCATTTATTGGTTAGAAGGGAGATCAGCGAGCCGCCTACCGGCTAGGGTGAGAAGGTGTTGCGGATTACTTCCTGCGTTTACAAGTATAGCACTCAATAAGATGTAGGAACCGGCGCTTTGGATTCGCGCCCAATTCCGGCGGCAGATCCTCCATCCGGACCACGAATAGTCTCCAGTTAGCGGCAGACCGGATTACAGGCAAGTTTAGGCTGGTGGAATGTGATTCCAGAAGGGCGGAATGCCGTAACGCTTCGGACTTCTCGTTCTCCAAAGAAAAGGGGCCGGGATGCTCTCCCGGCCCCTCGCTATCGCTGATGCGCTGGACTACGCGGTGCGCATCGATTCGGACTTATCGCCGGAAATCGCCGCCTGGGCCGCCGCCAGCCGCGCGATGGGCACGCGGTAGGGCGAGCAGGAAACGTAGTTCAGGCCGTTGTTGTAGCAGAAGCGCACGGAGTTCGGTTCGCCGCCGTGCTCTCCGCAGATGCCCACCTCAAGATCCTTGCGGGTCTTGCGGCCGCGTTCCACCGCGATCTGAACCAACTGCCCTACGCCTTCCTGGTCGAGGACGGCGAACGGGTCGTTGGCGAAGATCTTCTTGTTCTGGTAATCCTGCGAGAACTTCGTATAGTCGTCGCGGGAAAGGCCCATGGTGGTCTGGGTCAGGTCGTTGGTGCCGAAGCTGAAGAACTCCGCTTCCTCGGCGATGGAGCCGGCGGTGAGGGCGGCGCGCGGGATTTCAATCATCGTGCCGACCATCCACTTCATCTTAGACATCCCGGCCTTGGCGAGGACCTCGCTTGCCACGCGCTTCACGATGGCCGTTTGGTCCGCGAGTTCCTTGATGCCCCCAACCAGCGGAATCATGACCTCGGGGATAACCTTCTTGCCCTTCTTGGCCACCTGTACGGCGGCTTCGAAGACGGCCCGGGCCTGCATTTCCGTGATTTCGGGATACGTGATGCCCAAGCGGCAGCCGCGGTGCCCCAGCATGGGATTGAACTCATGGAGTTCTTCCACGCGCTTGAGCAATGCGGGTATCACCGTCTTCAGGTTCTTTACGTCCGCGCCGAACCTCTGATAGGCGGCCGCCAGTTCCCGCTTCTTCTTGATATCGGCGTAAGGGAGGATGGCCACATCCACCATCAGATCCTCGCGCTTGGGCAGGAATTCGTGCAGCGGCGGATCGAGCGTGCGGATCACCACCGGGAAACCGTCCATAGCTTCGAACAGACCGGCGAAATCCTTGCGCTGCATGGGCAGGAGCTTCAGCAGAGCCTTGCGGCGGGTCTTCTCGTCGCGCGCCAGAATCATCGCCTGCATGTGCTCGATGCGGTCTTCGGCGAAGAACATATGCTCGGTGCGGCACAGCCCGATGCCCTCGGCGCCGAACTTGCGAGCCACCTTCGCGTCGCGGGGAATGTCTGCGTTCGCGCGGACGCCGAAAGCGCCGCGGAACTCATCGGCCCAGCTCATAAACTTGGCCAGAACGCCCGAGGAGGGGTCGGCTTCCATGGTGCTGGCGCGGCCGGCGAATACCTCTCCGGTGGAACCATCGAGCGAAATCCAGTCGCCTTCGTGCAGGGTAATGGACTTTCCGCCGACGGTGACGCTGACTTCCTTCTTATGCTCATTCACCGTTACGGATTCGGCGCCGGCGACGCAGGGGATGCCCATGCCGCGGCAAACCACGGCCGCGTGGCTGGTCATGCCGCCGCGCGCGGTGAGAATGCCTTTCGCCACTTCCATCCCGTGAATGTCGTCAGGCGCCGTTTCCTTGCGCACGAGCATCACGGGACCTTGCTTGGCGGCCTCCACCGCATCGTTCGAGGTGAAGACGATCGTCCCGACCGCCGCTCCGGGGGATGCGGGCAGGCCGACGGCGAGCTTCACCAGCGTCTTCTTCGAGGCCGGGTCGAGCACCGGGTGCAGAAGCTGATCGAGTTGCTGCGGGTCAACCCGCAGAATCGCTTCGCGCTTGTCGATGAGCCCCTCTTCCACCAGTTCCACCGCAATGCGCACAGCCGCCGGGCCCGTACGCTTGCCGTTGCGGGTCTGGAGCATGTAGAGCTTGCCTTCCTGGATGGTGTACTCGAAGTCCTGAATGTCGCGATAGTGCTTCTCCAGGCGGGTGGTGATTTCGCGAAGCTGGTTATAAACTTCCAGATTCCACGCCTTGAGTTCGAGGATCGGGTGCGGCGTGCGGATGCCGGCGACCACGTCCTCGCCCTGCGCATTCTCCAGAAACTCGCCGTAAAACTCGTTCTCGCCGGTGGCCGGGTTGCGCGTGAAGCCCACGCCGGTGGCGGAGGTTACGCCCAGGTTGCCGAACACCATCGCCTGCACGTTCACCGCGGTGCCCAGGTTCTCGGGGATCTGGTTCATCTTGCGGTAGTGCTTGGCGCGATCGTTGAACCAGGAGCGGAACACGGCGTCGCGCGCGCCCGTAAGTTGCTGAATGGGGTCTTGCGGGAAGGGCTTGCCGGTCTTCTTCTTGATCAGGTCCTTGTATCCGACGATAACCTGCTTCAAGTCCTCGGCGGTCAATTCGGTATCGAGCTTCGCCTTGGCTTTCTTCTTCTGCCCATCGAACACCTGGTCGAAATCGTGCTTGGGAACTTCGAGAACGACGGCGCCGTACATCTGGATGAAGCGGCGGTAGCAATCGTAGGCGAAGCGCGGGTTCTTGCTCCATGCTTCGAGCGCCAGGACCGTCTTGTCGTTCAGTCCGAGGTTGAGGATGGTGTCCATCATGCCCGGCATGGAGAACTTCGCGCCGGAACGGACGCTGAGCAGCAGGGGCTGCTCCGTGCCGCCCAATTTCTGCCCCATGCGCTCTTCGAGCAGGCGCAGCGCGACGGCCATCTCCTCGTTGACGCTCTTCGGGACTGAGAACTTGTTGTTGAAGTAGTCGTTACAAACTTCCGTTGCAATTGTGAATCCGGGGGGCACCGGCAGGCCCGCCCTCGACATTTCGGCCAAGCCGGCGCCCTTGCCGCCGAGCACGTCCTTCATGTCTCCGGTTCCGTCGGCCGTTCCGTTGCCAAACGAGTAAATACATCTCTTCATTGTCAGCTCCTATGAATTAGTTACGATTTCGGAAAAATCGGCTATCGATGAAAACGGCGCAAGCAGCGCGCTGAGCAGCGTCAAACGATTTCTGCGCACGCCGGCGTCCGCCACATTCACCAATACCTTGTCGAAGAACAGATCCACCTTGGGCCGCAGGGCGCCGATCGCTTCTTCGATCGTCCGTCCTTTGAGCCGCGTGTATTCGTCGTAGAGATCCTTCTCCGGGCCGGGCTCGAGCAACTGCGGCTCAATCGCTCCGGCGTCGCGAAATTGAGCCTGCTCCAAAATGTTCTTGATGCGCTTGAAACTGGCGGCGAGAGGTTCGAAATCCGCGGAGGCCCGAAGGTCCCGGATGCGCTTCAACCGGGTTTCGAGATCGGCCAGATTGCTCCAGCCGGCCGCCATGGCCGCGCTTACCTCGTCATACTTGAAGCCGCGGATATCCTTGAAGTAGTAACGCACGCGATCCTGGAAGAACTCACGCAACGCCGCCCGGTTCTCACCCGCGTCGAGCCAGGGCTCGAGATCCAAATCCAACCCGCCTTCCACCACGATCCGCACGATGCCCTGTGCGGCCCGCCGGAGCGCGAACGGGTCGCGCGAGCCGGTGGGAATCAACCCTACGCTGAAGCAGCCGCGCAAGGTATCGAGCTTGTCCGCCAGAGCGACGATCTGCCCGCAACGCTCGCGGGGGATTTCGTCTTCCATGCTCTCCGGCTTGTACTGATCGTAGATCGCCTTCCAGACGCTCTCCGGTTCGCCCTGCGCGCGCGCATAGAGGCCGCCGACCACGCCCTGAAGTTCCGTGAATTCCTTAACCAGTTCGGTAGTGAGGTCGCACTTGAGCAGTTCCGCCGCGCGAACGGCTTGCGCGTCGCCGCCCAGTTCGCCAGTTAACGCGGCGACCCGCTTGGTCTTCTCCAGGTAAGAACCCAGCTTGGCCTGGAAGGTGACGTGCGCCAGGTCTTCCACGCGGTCCGCCAGCTTCTTCTTCTGGTCGGTTTCCCAGAAGAAGCGGCCGTCGTTGAAGCGCGCGCGCAGCACGCGCTCGTTGCCCAGCCGCACGAAGCCCTCGGGGTCCGCCTCGATGTTCATGATCGCTACGAACCGCGGCGCCAAGCCTCCCGAGTCTCCGGCCACCGAGAAATACCGCTGGTGGTGCCGCATGACGGTGGACAGCACTTCCTCCGGCAATTCGAGGAATTGGGGATCGAAGCTGCCCGTGATCGGGGTGGGGTATTCGGTAAGATAGACCAGCGTTTCGAGCAATGCCGCATCCGGCTTGGCGCCCATCCCGGCCATTTCTCCCGAGATCTTGGCGCGGCGCTCGTCCGCCGAGAGGATCACGTAATTCTCGCGGAGCTTGCTCTCATAGTCGGCCGTGGTCACCACGACTTCCCGCGCGCCCAGCCGCCGGTGGCCCGCTGTAACATTACCGGAGCGCACCCCAGCCAGCTCGAACGGAACGACGCTGGCGCCTAAGAGCGCCACAATCCACCGGATGGGGCGAATGAAGCGTGCGCCGCCCTTGCCGGTCCAGTACATCGTCTTGGGAAACGGAATCTGCAGGACGATTCCCGGCAGGCTCTCGGCCAGGATGTCTATGGTCCGGCGGCCCTCGACGCGCTTCAACAGCGTGTAGTACTCCCCTTTCGGGGTGGTTTCCACGGTGAGACTCTCAGGGCTGATGCCCTGCTTGCGCGCGAAGCCCGCAACCGCCTGCGGCGGGGCCGACTTGGCCGGGCCGAGGATGCGTTCTTCGGTATCGGGCTGCCGCTCCGGAAGCCCCTGCGCCCGCAGCGTGAGCCGCCGCGGAGTGGCGTCCATGGCGATGGAATCGTGCGGAATCGCGAGTTTTTCGAACGACGCGCGCAGGCTGGCCAGGGCCGACTGAATCATCCAATCGGGAACTTCTTCCGTGCCGATTTCGAAGAGCAAAGGCAGACTCACTGGGCCACCTCCGTGCTTGCCAGTTGCGGCTCCGGTTCTTTCTGCTGATCCGCCCAGGCATGCGCCACGGCCACGGCCAGTTTGCGCACGCGCTGGATCACCCCCACGCGTTCGGTGACGCTGATCGCGCCGCGGGCATCCAGGGTGTTAAAGAGGTTGGAGCACTTGAGGACTTGATCGTACGCCGGCAGCAGCGGGAAACGGCGCTTATCGGCGGCCTTCGGGTTGTAGGCGGCGATCAAACGCGCGGCCTCGCCCTCATGCAGGTCGAACAGCTTCCAAAGGGTGGGGATATCGGCCATCTCGAAGTTGTAGACGGAGTATTGCAGCTCATCGAGATAGCGCACGTCGCCGTAGGAGAAGGCGCCGTTCCACTCGATGTCGTAGACGCTATCCTTCAGCTGCAGAAACGCCGAGAGGCGCTCCAGGCCGTAGGTCAACTCGGCGGGAACCAGATCCAGGTCGATTCCGCCGCATTGCTGGAAATAGGTGAACTGCGTGACTTCCAGGCCGTCGAGCATCACCTGCCAACCGATGCCCCAGGCGCCCAGCGTGGGCGATTCCCAGTTGTCCTCTTCGAACTTGATATCGTGCTTGCGGAGATCGATCCCGATGGCTTCGAGGCTACCCAGATACTGTTCGATCACGTCATCGGGGGAGGGTTTCAGGATCACCTGCAACTGCGAGTGCTTGAAGAGCCGGTTGGGGTTATCGCCATACCGCCCGTCGGCGGGCCGCCGGCTGGGCTGGACGTAGGCCACCCGGTACGGCTTGGGGCCGAGCACGCGCAGGAAGGTTTCCGGGCACATGGTTCCCGCGCCCACTTCCACGTCGTAAGGCTCCTGAATGATGCAGCCGCGCTGCGCCCAATACTGCTTGAGTTTGAAGATGATCTCTTGAAATGATTGCATTCGTAATTTCGCCTGCTTAAGGACAGCCGATTCCTTCCTCCAGCATCGGGGCCGTCACCAGACGGCGATCCGCGTGAGATTCGATTTGCTGCACAATGAATCGCCGCAAGTCGGCCGTAGCCGCCTGAGTGCATGCCGTTCTGTCGATTTGCTCCACCGGCTTACGCAAGATATCCGAAGCGATGCGTCTCGATGCCAAACTCAACTCCCAACCAGAACCGAATCCCAGGGTGCGCCGGCAAGCCATGCGCCTGGTGAGTCCGACATGGCCCTATACCGCGCCATCATCTGGCGCATGCGCGCTGGGGACAGCTACCGTCACGCCGCGGTCGTGGAGCAGCGCGCAAGGAACTATCCCCTCCGACCGATCGTGGCGTTCCGGCCGCCGACCCTGTCGCTCC
>CAIYHG010000060.1 GCA_903925975.1 uncultured Acidobacteriia bacterium
ACCCATCGTCCCAGTAGCAGCAATTCTGCACCCAAATGGTGAAACGCCGCACTCCGCCGCACCTGCGCCCCGCTCTCATTCCGCTCGACTCCGATTTACCTTACGGACGGATCAGGGCCCGCGGCGTACTCCCGGCGCCTGTAAGTAGGGACTTGACAACACCATGCGCCCGGTTAGAATAAATCTCATCTAAAGTCTTGTCTTATGCAAGCCGCATGTGAACATACCCGCACGCAGATCATTGCCCGCAGGGACGGCGTGGACTACGTGGAATGCCTGGATTGCCAACAAATTTTCGAGGCCGAGGACCTGGAACCCGTTCCGTTCGAGGATGAAGAAGAGTAGGCCTTCCATGCGCTAGCATGGAGGGTTCATGCACGATCTTCAGCTTTTCCGCACCAACTTCGATCGCGTCGCCGAACGCCTGGGAGCTCGCGGTCCCATGCCGTACCTCGACAGCTTCCGTGATCTCGACCGCCAGCGGCGCGCCGCCATTTCCGAACACGAGCAGTTGAAAGCACGCGTCAACTCGGAAAGCGCCGAAATAGGAAAATTGCGCCGCCTGGGCGAAGACACCACCGCCCGGCAGGAAGAAGTCCGCGGCATGAAGGAGCGCATCGCGACCCTCGATGACGGCGTCAAGGCTCTGGACGGCGAGTTCCGCGAACTCCTTGCCGGCATTCCCAACATCCCCCACGAATCCGTCCCCCCGGGCGCCGATTCCGAATCGAACGTGGAAGTCCGCCGCGTCGGCGAACCGCGCCAGTTCGATTATGAGCCCAAAGCCCATTGGGACCTCGGCGCCGAGTTGGGCATCCTCGATCTTGCGCGCGCCGCCAAGATCACAGGCGCCCGCTTCGCGCTCTATTGGGGCGCCGGTGCGAAGCTCGAGCGCGCGCTCATCAACTTCATGCTCGACGTTCACACGCGCGAGCACGGCTATACCGAGGTGCTGCCGCCCTTCCTCGTCAATTCCGATAGCCTCTTCGGCACGGGCCAGTTGCCCAAGTTCAAGGAAGACCTCTTCAAGTGCGAGGGCAGCGACCTCTGGCTCATCCCCACCGCCGAAGTACCCGTCACCAATATCTACCGCGACGAAACGCTCGATCCCGCGGATTTGCCGATTGCCCTTTGCGCCTCTACTTCCTGTTTCCGCAGCGAAGCCGGCTCCTATGGCCGCGACGTGCGCGGCATCATCCGCCAGCACCAGTTTCAGAAGGTCGAGATGGTGAAGTTCGTCCGCCCGGAGCAGAGTTACGATGAGCTCGAAAAGCTCACGGCGAACGCCGAGGACATTCTGCGCCGCCTGGGGCTGCCTTTCCGCACCGTCAACCTGTGCGCCGGCGATCTCGGTTTCTCGTCGGCAAAGACCTACGATATCGAGGTCTGGCTGCCCGGCCAGAGCGCCTACAAGGAAATTTCCTCCTGCTCGAATTTCGAAGCGTTCCAGGCCCGGCGCGCCGGCATCCGCTTCCAGGCGGGCAAGAAGACCGAGTACGTACATACGCTCAACGGCAGCGGCCTTGCCGTGGGCCGCACCTGGGTGGCCGTGGTGGAGAATTACCAGCAGAAGGATGGCAGCGTCGTCATTCCCGAAGCGCTGCGCCCGTACATGAACGAGGAAGTCATCCGCCCTCAGAAATAGAACCGTGAACTTCGAGCTGATCGGCAATCTCGTCCGATTGCGTTATCGCCTCCTGTGGGCCAGGACGCGTATGCGCAACGGCCGTATCGCTCTGTTCTTCATCGGCTATCTTCTGCTTGTGCTGCTGATGGCCTTTCTGGCTCTGGGCGGCATCGGGGCGGGGGTTGTGGCGGTGCGCGCCGGAAAAGCCGAAGCCGTCGCGCAAGCCGTGCTCACGGCGTTGTTTCTTTCCGCCTTCGTCACCAGCCTCGCCCTGGGCTTCGGGCTGAACTCGGTGTTTTCGGATGTGCAGCTTCGCCGCTATCCCCTGCGGCGCGCCGAGCGGCACGTGGCCCGTTATCTCACGGGCATGCTCGACCCGTTCTGGTTTCTGTTCCTGGCCTTGGAATTCGGTTTGGCGATCGGCCTTTACGTATTCGGCGCCGTCTCCCTGCCGCTCGGGATTCTGGCCGTTGTGCTGCTCTATCTGTGCAACTATCTGGCGGCGCAAACCGCGGCCAGCCTGTTCGAGCGCGTCGGCCAAATGCGCGGCGGCGCGATGATCCTCTCCCTGGGCCTGTTCGGATTCGCCGTTGTGCCCGGTGCGGCCGCGCCCTGGCTGATCCGGCATCCCGCCGCCGGCAGGGTTGCGCTCAAGATTCTGGGCGTCACGCCGGGCTTCGGCGCCGGTTCGCTGATGACGCGTGCGGATTTGGGCGGCTTCTACGGCTTCGCGCTCCTGCTCTTGTGGATCGCCGCATTCGCCGCTGCGCTGACCGCCCTCGAACACTGGCAGCCCAAGACGCGCGCCGCCGCTAAGGGATCGGTGCGCTGGGATTCGCCCGCCGCCCGGATTGGCGCCCTCTGCGGCCCCGCGTACGGCCCGCTGGTGACCTACTGGCTGCAATTTTACTTTCGGTGCAAACGCTTCCGCATCGCGTACGCCTTGAACTCGGCGCTGATCCCGATGCTGATCTTCTGGTCGCGGCAATCGTTTCGTCGCATGGACCCGTCTCTTGCCCGTTCGGCCGGCATCTTCGCCCTGATCGGCTTTGCTTCGGCCGCGCCTTTCATCTGCAACCAGTTCGGTTACGTGGGGGGCGGGTTCCGGCGCTTCTTTCTGGTTCCCGCCGATCCCGGCCGCGCCCTGCGCGCCAGCAGCTACGTGCTGGCCTCTCTGTGCGCCGCGATGCTCGTTCCCGCAACTGCGTTCTGGGTCGCGTTTGCGCCCGCAGGCGCCGGCGGCCGCTCCGTTTTGATGATGCTCTTCTATGGCCTGACGGGCCTGTTCGCGTTCCACGGCGCCGGCCTTTGGACCACTCTCTACGGCCCGCGCCGTTCGGACCCGAACGCCACCATGGGCAACGATCTCTCGCTCGCCGGGAACGTCCTCTTGATGGGGTCGATGATTCCCCTTCTGGTGGGGCCGCAACTGCTCTCCCGTTCGCAGCGCTGGCGAAATCTGTTTCTGCCCGACCATTGGGAACTCGCCGCACTTGCCGCTTGCGCCGCTGCCGTTTTCTATTTCCTCTCCCTGCGGAGCGCCGCGCGGCTGGTATCCAGCCGGCGCGAACAACTGCTCGCAGTAGTGGATGGAAAGGTCTGAACGCATGGATGCCATTCGCATTACCAACCTCGTGAAGCGCTACGGCGAAGTGACCGCCGTGGACGGCCTTTCGCTCACCGTTCCGGCCGGCGCCATCTTCGGCTTCCTCGGCCCGAACGGCTCAGGAAAGAGCACCACCATCGGCTGTCTCACCGGCCTGCTCGACCCCACGGCCGGAGAAATCGAAATTCTGGGCGCGCGTTTGAGTTCCGATGGCGCCGCGCTCAAGCGCCGCATGGGCGTGATGCCTGAGACGCTGGGCCTCTTCGACCCACTTCGCGCGCACGAGTTTCTGGCCTTCGTGGGCCGCATGTACGGGCTCCCGGAAGCCAGCGTCCGCCAGCGCGTCACCGAACTGCTCGACGCCCTGGAGCTGACCGACGCCTCGAAAACTCTGGCCGATTACAGCGCCGGAATGCGCAAGCGCGTGGCCTTTGCCGCCTCCGTGATCCATTCGCCCGAAGTGCTGTTCCTCGACGAGCCGTTCGAAAGCATAGACCCCGCCGGAGTCGCCCTGATGAAACAGTGGCTGCACCGCTTCGTGGAGCAGGGCCGCACCGTGTTTCTCACCAGCCACGTGCTCGAAACCGTGGAGCGTCTGTGCGCCGAGGTGGCCATCATCGCCCCGCCCGGCAAACTCGTCTGGCAGGGCGATATCACCAGCTTCGGCCATGAAGGCGCACTCATTTACGACGGCAAGGAATTCGACGCGCTGGAGCCCCTATTCCTTCACCTTACGGGCGAACGCCGCGTCGAACTGAACTGGCTGTAGCCCCGGCCCCGGCCCCGGCCCCGCGCCCGGCTGCAACGCAGCCCCCAGCCGCAGCAGGCTCTGCCGCCACCGCTCCGCCGAAAGCGCCATGCGGACTGCCGGGCCAAGGTCTTGAGAGACCCACAGCAGCGCATCCAGGTCGCGCTCATTGAAAGCGCCGGACGCCGCGCTGTAGAGCGCTAGCACGCCCACCATCTCACCCATCACATCGAGCGGCGCCACGATCATCGATGGGAGCGTTACTTCGCTTTTCGCCGGACGCCGCGCAGTCGCCATCTTGGAGCGCACCCCAGGCCGCGATACGCTCTCAGGCCACGACAGCGCCACAGCATCGAAGCAGAACGCGGGCCGCAGGTGGTATTCGAGGACAGCCAGAACCTCGTCTCCGCCGCAACACGCTCCCGCCATTTGAACCATCTCGCGAAGGGCGACTGGCCCGCGACAGTTCCGCATGATCCCCGTATCGGCGGAATTCGCGAAAACGTGAAGCGCGCCGCATCGGGCGAACCGATGATTCCGGATGCTAAACTGAAGGTCGGTGCGGGCGGTTAGCTCAGTTGGTTAGAGCGATGGTTTTACACACCATAGGTCGGGGGTTCAACTCCCTCACCGCCCACCACCCCAACCTTCCGATTGCTCAACGGCCTTCTTCGAAACCGCAAAGAGTCGTGTTTTGGAGCTGGCTACGATTGATACTTTCAAGGAGGCGGATTGCCGGGTCGCACAGGGTTGCTCGACTTCATCCTGATTTACTCGTATCAACTTGACTCTGATGGGAGCATGCCCGGGGTATTTGAGGACCGGCTCGCGTACGGGTTGCAGGCCTACCAACGCGGCGTCGCTCAACGCATCATTGTGGCGGGAAAGTGCGGGGACAGAGACCGCGAATGGCTCACGCACGCCATGAAGACCCATGCCAGCGTCATGAAGGACTTCCTCACTAGCAACGGCGTGCCGCCAACGCATGTGATCGAGGAGGCTTGCGGCGAGAACACCTTCGATTGCACAAGAAACGCATACGCCAAAATCATTCTCCCCAACGAGTGGACGGCGGGGCTCATCGTAAGCAGCGAAGAGCACCTCCCACGCGTGATCCTTCAAACGGCAAGGATTATCCCGCCGGGCATGACGCTCTGGTACGGCGGGCCAAGAATCCCCGACCCCGTCATCAGGGCGCAATTCTGCGCACACGAGCAAGCGGCGATCGACTACGCCGGGGACCGCGAATACTAAACTCCCGGGAAGCCCTCAACTCTGCCGGCGTTCGGCTCCTCAACAACTTGGAGGCAGTCGCAGCCCGCGCACTATCGGGGCCTAGTTGATCCGCATCCAGCCAAATGATACCGAAATGGCGCCGCGCCCATGCTCGAGTTCCAGCCTCGGAAATCCGCGCCGGGCATTGCGACGCCGCTCAGCAACACCCGCTCGAAATACTTGTTTCAAAACCTGCAATAAGATCTAGAATCGCATTGGCCAGGGAGGCAGCATCAAATTCCGGCCCATTGGAATGCAGGAGGAGTTCATGCCGAAACTGATCGGGTCGCCGACCCAGATCTCGAGCGTCGGCAACAAACCCAAGCTTTGCGACGAGTATGTTGGAGTGGTCAACACCGGCGAGGCGCGCCTCTCAATCACCTCGGTGCGCTCTCCCGCGGGATGGCAGGGCGTAGCTCAATACGGCGAGTACGACGAGTACAGGCTAGTGCTCAACGGAATGCTCCGCGTGGAATACGAGGGCGGGCAAATCGACGCGCAGGCCGGGCAGGCGCTTCACGTGCTTCCCCTGGAGTGGGTGCGGTTCTCAACGCCCAATGAGGACGGCGCGGAATACATCAACATCTGCACGCCGGCATTCTCGAGCGCCACGATACACCGGGACAAGCGCGCTACGTCTCACGCTCCGGCGCTCGTGCGCTGATTGGCGGTAACGTCCGGCGCCTGGGCCGCAGTTAGGTTCCCAGCCGCAACGGCAACAGAGCGATAGAGAGGACTACCCAAAGCCTCTCTATCGCCCCAAAGATCCGCCCCGCGCCTAGCCTACAACTGAGACGTGCAATTCGGGCACCGCTTCGCGGCAATCGGAATCGCGGTGCAGCAGAATGCGCAATCCTTCGTGGTCGGCGCCGCCGGAGCCGCTGGCGCCGGCTTTTGCAGCTTGCTCGCCTGCCGCACGATCACGAAGATCACGAACGCGATGATCAGGAAATTGATCACCGTATTCAGGAACTGGCCGTAAGCGATCACCGGCGCGCCCGCAGCCTTTGCCGCCGCCAGCGTCGCGTAACCCTGCCCGTTCAGGCTGAGGAACAGATCCTTGAAATCCACGTGCCCCAACACCAGCCCAATCGGGGGCATCACGATATCGTTCACCATCGAGGTGACGATTCCTCCGAACGCGGCGCCGATGATTACGGCAACGGCCAAATCCAGCACGTTGCCCCGCATCACGAATGCTTTGAAGTCTTTCAACATCTGCCTCTGCCCTTTCCTTATTTGCTTCCTAACGCGCCGCAGTCGCTTTCGCTGCTTCGGGCTCGCCCGCCATCAGCGGATAGATAAATCCCGCAATCGCGGCGCCTATGATCGGCGCCACCCAGAATAGCCACAACTGCTGCACCGCCCATCCTCCCACAAATACCGCCGGCCCCGTGCTGCGCGCGGGGTTCACGGATAAGTTGGTAACCGGTATTCCGATGAGGTGGATCAACGTGAGCCCCAGCCCGATGGCGATGGGAGCGAACCCTTGGGGGGCGCGCTTGTCCGTGGCCCCCAGGATAATCATGAGGAACATGAACGTCAGCACTAATTCCGCCAGCAGGCAGGCCGCCAGCGAATATCCGCCCGGGGAATGTTCCGCGTAACCGTTCGCCGCAAATCCGCCGCTCAGGTCGAACCCCGCCTTGCCGCTCGCGATGATCAGCAGTACCGCGCCGGCCGTGATGCCGCCCGCCACCTGCGCCACGATGTAGGCCAACATGTCGGACGCGGGGAACCGCTTTCCGACCACCAGTCCCACGGTGACCGCCGGGTTCAGGTGGCAACCCGAGATGTGCCCGATCGCATAAGCCATGGTCAGCACCGTTAGCCCGAACGCCAGGGCGACGCCCAGTAGCCCTATGCCAACGTTTGGAAATGCGGCGGCGATTACTGCGCTGCCACACCCCCCGAAAACCAGCCAAAAGGTTCCGATAAATTCGGCAACAGCCTTCTTACTCAAGGACATCGCAGCCTCTTCTTTAGAACGATGCGCCAGTTCGCGCGTTCAGTCAAGCCGAAATGGCCTGGTTTCCTTTGGAAACGGCGCTTTCCCGGGGGCGCGCGGGAAGCGGCGATATGCTGGAACCATGGATCTGCCGGCAGGAGTTGCCTCGAAGGATAGCGCGTTGGTTCAAATTATCGACGCCGCTCTGGCCGAAGCCGCGCGGAAGAGCGGCGCCTGGCTCGTCTGCCGCCCGGGGTGCACGCAATGCTGCATCGGGGTGTTCCCGATCACTGCGCTAGACGCCCTGCGGCTGCGGGCGGGATTGGAAGAACTCGCCGTGCATGATCCCGAGCGCGCGGCCCGCGTCCTGGAACGCGCCAGCGCCGCCGCGAAACGCCTTTCGAGCGATTTCCCCGGCGATGCGGCTTCGGGCGTGCTCGGAGATGACCGGGAATCGGAGGAACGCTTCGCCACTTGGGCCGACGAGGAACCCTGTCCGGCTCTCGACCCGTCTTCGGGCCGCTGCGATCTATACGGGGCGCGCCCCATCACCTGCCGCATGTTCGGCCCCGCCGTGCGCCCCCTGGGCGGCGCGCTGGCAGTTTGCGAACTGTGCTACCACGGCGCGACCGCCTCCGAAATCGCCGCCTGCGCGGCCACCCCCGATCCCGAGGGCCTGGAAGACGCCCTACTAGCCGAGTTGGAAGCCGCCACCGGCCGCCGCGGCCAGACCATCGTTGCCTTCGCCCTGGCCGCGCCGCGGCGCCCCTGAACCCAGTGGGGCGGAACCCCTGTTCCGCAGGCCGACCCCCCGGTCGGCCTTGTTCCAGCCTCCAATCCCATCCGGCCCGAAGCGCAACTGCTTCAGTGATCCCATGAAAGCGCCCCTACGCCGCCTGGTTGCGCCCCCGCCCGAAATACGTAACGTGCTCCCGTGGAGAAACCGCCACGCTGTACGCCTCAAACCCGCTAGCGCGCACAGACTGAATCAGCGGGTCCGGCCGGAACGGGCTCTTGAGGCGGATCGCCTCGCCCGGTTGCAGTTTCGCCAGACCCTCGCGCACACGCCCAACGGGGTGCACGCCGCGCTCCAGCATTTCGCCCGCGTCGATATCGTCCGCGATCCGGCAGTCTGCCAATTCCGCTGCGCCGGCCGCCGCCGGTTGCGGTGCCTCCTCCGCAACTTCCACGCCGCTCTCTCGCGCTGCCTCGCGGATCTTGCGCACCAGTTCCGCCGCGGTCAAGTCGCAGAGCCGCGCCGCCTGCGCTACCGTGGTCGCCTTGGCCACGGCCCGCAGCAGAACCGGATTGCGTAGCTCCGCAAACTCGGGCGACCATTCCGCCAGGCGCTGCTCCAAGCCCGGGTAGGCTTCCAGCACTTCGCTGATCTTCGTTTCCGACGTAATCGCGCAGATCATTAGTTCGCCTCCTTCATCATTTCCGAGCCCTCGTATTCCAGCAGCCGCCTCTCGCCCGTCAAGGCACGGATCTTACCCACGTCCTGCGTCACTTCGAGCGTGCCCATGTACTCGCCCTGAGCGCCTCGCACCGCGAAGTAGCGGATGTGCACGAACCGGCCCACGAAGGGAATCCAGAACTCGGCTACGCTCTGCCGCCCCGCGCGAAAATCGCTCAGAATCCGGTCCACCACGTCCACGCTGCGCGGCGGATGGCAGTTCTGCACTTTCCTGCCGATGATCGCGCGGCTGCGCGCGAAGACGCGGTCGGGCCCTTCCGAGAAGAACGCCACTTTATCCTCCGCGTCCACGAACGTGATATCCACCGGAAGGGTTGAGAAGAGAGCCGTGAGCTGCTCCAGGCTCAGCCGCCCCGTCGCCAGTTGGATGGCCCCGTCCGTGGCGGGCCCTTCGGCGCTCGCCGGCGGCCGGTAGCCTTCGCGCGGCCCAACCAGGCACCACCCGTAGCGCGGCGAAGCGTTCCAGATCTCGCCCCACTGGTCTGCCGTGAACGTGCGCAAGCACATCGGCAGCAGGATCTGCTCCTCCTTGTAGATCATCTCCTCCACGGCTTCCACCACGGCCGCTCCGAAGGTGGCGGCCAGCATGCCCCATTCCACGAGCGTGGCGTTCCGCTCCCGCAGCGCCACGCCTAGGTCTTTCAACGCGCCGCGGATCTCGTCGTCTTTGCCCCACATCACTTTCGTCGGTCCGGTGACGCCGTGTTGTTCCAGGCAAGAGAACAGCAGATGTTCCTTGCGCTGGTAATGCTTCTCGACGTCCATGAGTTCGTTGAGCGCCTCGCGCCACGCGAGCAGCGGCTTGCGCACAGCTTCGTCTTCGGCCGCCGCGAGCACATCGGCCATGGCCGCGCGCATGCGGGCCAGCACGCCGCGGAGCGCCTCGTTTTCCAGCCGGAACGTATCGGCCGGGTGCCCCGGCTGCACCGGCGCCGCGGGGAGTTGGACCAGCGTCTCGCGCGTAACCTGCGAGTGCAGGTCGCACATGGACTGAATCTCGCTCGCCGGCATCCCTTCAGCCATCAGCTGCTGCTCCATGGCCATAATCTCGGCGTAGTCGGTTTGCTGGACCAGCGTCTTCAGGGCCGCCTTCACGTCGTTGGGCGACTCACCGGCATGAAGCCGCTTGATGATCGTTGTGAGGGTCTTTACGCGCTGCGCCTGGTTATCGATCAATTCGCTCATGTCTTCCTCTGAATCAAAGGTAGAGCGAACGCGCAACGCGCTCAGTGACTTGGGTCACGCAGGCAGGAACGCCGCGCGCGGGCCTAAAACCCTTTTCTGGCAAGGATCAGCGCGACGATTCCAAACCCGCCGATGGCGAACCCCGCGATGCGATTCATCCAGAGCATCGCGCCGTCGTTGAATCTCTCGCGGAAATGGTTGGCCACCGCGCCGAGCACGGCCCACCACATCATTGACCCGGCGAAGATCCCGCCCACCAGAAAGATGGTTTGCCACCAGGGCCGGTGTTCCTCCATGTGAAGCGCCGCAAGCACGGCGAGGAACGAGAGCACCGTCGTTGGATTGGTCAGGGTCATAAAAAATGCCGAGCGGGCGCCCCGATCTTCGCCGTCTTCCACCCTATGCTTAGGCGGCCGGAACAGATACGAGAGGCCGATCCCGATCAGTAGAATCCCGCCGAACAGCCTTATCCAGAAGATCTCGCGAATGAGCAACGCAATTACGAAAGTGATGCTGAACCCGGCAATTGCGCCATAGAGCGTATCCGCCGCGGCGGCGCCCAGACCTGCGAACAGGCCAGCCTTCCAGCCTTTCGCAATCGTCCGGTGAATGCAGAAAACGTTCACCGGCCCCACCGGCGCCGCAATAACCAGCCCGGCAATCACGCCCCTAATCAATAAGTCGAGTTCGTGCATCTGGCGTTAACAAACGAATCAAGTAGGGCGAGCAGGGGCTCGCCCTGCGGAACAGGGGTTCCGCCCCACTTCGAAGCCCTACGCCGCCCCGCCCGTCTGTTCGCGAGCCGCGCGCGTGGCTAACTCGTCGCAGCGGTTGTTGTCCGCGTGAGACGAGTGGCCCTTGGTCCACGTCCAGGTGGTCTTGTGGCGCGTCACCTGTTCGTCGAGCGCCTTCCAAAGATCCTGGTTGAGCACGGGCTTCTTCGCGGCCGTCATCCAACCCTTCTTCTTCCAGCTATGTATCCACGTGGTGATGCCGTTCTTCATGTACTCCGAATCGGTAACAATCTCCACTTCGCAATCTTCGCTCAGGGATCGCAGGCCTTCAATCGCGGCCGTCAGTTCCATGCGGTTGTTGGTGGTGTGCGCCTCGCAGCCCCACATCTCTCTCATGTGCTGGTTGTAGCGCAAAATGGCCGCCCAGCCTCCCGGCCCCGGGTTCCCCAGGCAGGCGCCGTCGGTAATCAGCTGAACTTTCTTCACTGGGCCGCAGCCGGCTCCGGCCGGAAAAACTCGTCCACCAGCTCAAGAATGGCGGACGCCGCCTGCGCCCGGTGAATGGAAACGCGAAGCTGCGCCCCACCCCGTACTCCGTGTGTGAAATAGGTTGCGAACTGCTTCATCTTGCCAACGGTATCCTTCTCCTGCCTTTCGATGAGCATGCGGTAATAGCGGCGCATGATTTCGTAGCGGTCGGCTTCGGTCGGGTGTTCGTACGTTCCGGTTTCGAGGTATTGCGCAATCTGCCGGAAGATCCACGGATTCGACGCGGCGGCGCGGCCCACCATCACTCCGTCGCATCCGGTTTCGCGCGCCATGCGCACCGCGTCTTCGGGCGTCACGATGTCTCCGTTCCCGATCACCGGAATCTTCACGGCAGCTTTCACTTCGGCGATCAGGCTCCAATCGGCCTTTCCGCTGTACCCCTGCTCGCGCGTGCGCGGGTGCAGCGCGATGGCCTGCAGACCGCAATCCTCGGCCATGCGGGCCATGGGCACGGCGACAATCTCGCGCTCGTTCCACCCGGCCCGGTATTTCATGGTGAACGGTATGGAAACGGCGGCGCGCACCGAGCGCAGCAACCGCTCCACCAGCGGCAGGTCCCGCAGCAGCCCCGACCCGCCATTGCACTTCACCACCTTGCTCACCGGGCAGCCGAAGTTGAGATCCACGGCGTCAAAGCCGAGGCCCTGGCACACGCGTGCGGCTTCGGCCATCACTTCGGGGTCGGCGCCGAACAGTTGCGCGGTAATGGGGCGCTCGTCGGGTTCGAATTCCAGGTAGCGCAGGGTTCTGGTAGGCTTGCGCGCTCCCCTAGCCGCGCTGACGCCGTGCGAACTGGTGAACTCGGTCATCAGCAGGCCACAGCCGCCAAGACTACGGATGAACCTCCGGAAAACCGTATCCGTAACCCCGGCCATAGGCGCCAGAACCGTCGCGGGGGCGACCTGTATCGGGCCTATTTGGAACGACTTGGGAAACTCCTGCATGGCTTCGGTTACTTAATTCTACCGGGACGGGGCCGGAAACGGAAAGTTCCTCCGGGCCGTCAGAATCCCATAGGAGATAGACGGATGAAGTCGCAGCATATCGTACTCCTGGTGTTGGCCGCCGCGGTAGCCGGGGGCGGCGTGGCAACGTTCGTCCAGCGATCGCGGCAAGCCGCCGTTCCGCAACAGACAGCGCAGACGGCAGTCTCCCCTGCCCCGATTGCCGCCGCGCCCGAGCCGGTGGCAACGCCGGCGCCGGAACCGGCCGCCAAACCCGAGCCGGCTAAACCTTCCGCTCTGCCCAAGTCCAAGCCCGCGCCGGCCGCGAAACCGGCCCCCGTCGCAGTGGCCGCGAACACACCGCCGCCCTCGCCCGCGCCTGCGGCGTCTACCCCCGCTCGGCCCCCGGCCGAGCCCGTAACCGCGCCCCGGCCCGTGGAACCTGAGCCGGAACCGGTCGCCCCCGCGCCTCCGCCGCCGCCCGCCACCGTAACGCTCGACGCCGGGACCATGATCTACGTGCGCCTGATCGACGGCCTTTCCTCGGAACGCAATAACGCCGGCGATACGTTCACCGCTTCCATCGATAAAGAACTCACCGCCGGCGGGTTCGTGATTGCCGAGCGAGGAGCCCGCGTCGAGGGCCGCGTGGTTTCGGCCGACCGCGCCGGCAAGGTTCGCGGAGTGGCCGCGCTCTCGATCGCGCTCACCCGCATCCACACCTCCGACGGTCAGGTTGTGAACGTAGAGACCGATAGCTTCGCCCGGCGCGCCGAGGCGACGCAGAAGCAGGACGCGGCCAAAGTCGGCGCCGGAGCGGCCATCGGCGCCATCATCGGCGCCATCGCCGGCGGCGGAAAGGGCGCGGCCATCGGAGCCGGCGTGGGCGGCGGAGCCGGGGCGGGCGACGTTCTGCTCACGCGCGGCCAGCCCGCCACGCTGCCTTCGGAAACCCGGCTGACCTTCCGGCTGAGCGCCCCCGTGACGATCACCGAGCGTAAGTAGACATCGCCCCAAAATGCGAAAGGCGCGCCGGCATTATCCGGCGCGCCCCATTCGCAAGCCTTTCTGAATTAAAAGCGCACCGTGTAGTTGAACTTTAGTCGCACTCGCGATTGCGTCGATTCAAAACGGCTCAGTTCGTCTCGCTCCCATCCCTGGTTCACCACGAAGTGGATCTCCCGCCCCGGCGTGAGAATCCAACGTAAGCGGCTCTGAAGCCCGATATTGGAAGACTTGGTATCGTATTGGATCAGGTTGGTGAGCGAAATGAGTGGCGTGAACGCGTACTCCAGGCGATAGCTGACCAGGCGAGTGCGGAAACTGCCCGCCGGCACTTTGATCCAGTTCTGCGTGAGTTGCAGCCGCGTCGTCAGGTGGCGGTTCGGTCTCCAGCTCAAACTGTTCGCAACGGATTTCCGGGAGCCGCCGTAGAAAGTGCCCTTGCTGAGCGACGCCGATACGGAGATCGTTCTGCTCCTCGAAGTGGTCACATCCAGCCGATGAGTCCCGTAGACGTACTTCCCCTCTGGAACAATCACGCCATCGAAGACTTCCCACTCTTCGAAGAGGTGTTCCAAAGAACGCTGCCATTGGTAACTCAGCCGGTCGCCCGCGTCGGTTTGAAACTCGATGCTCGGCGTGATCTCACTGGTCTCCGTGGTGCGGCGCTCAAGGTTCTGGTAGTTCTCGGCCTTGAGCCCGAATGTGAGCTGCCGGATTCCGTAGACGCCCGGCCTTGGGGCGAACTCGAAGGTTCCCGACGAAAGCCTCACCCCAGTCCGGGGCACATACCCCAACGCGGGCTCATAATTCTCTGGAATCTTCATCCACTTGTACGAGGCATTGATCAGATCGTTGGGATAGAAGACTGAGCCGCCGAAAGCATTGTCCCGTCCCTGGACTCCCGTCGCGCGGGTTCCCGTGCCGTAGAGGACCACCGCGAAGTTCTTCTTCATGTTGAGGAAGTTGGAGGTGGCCAGCTTCAGGTCGAGCCCAGCCGTGATCCGCCTTGACTGCCCCGTCGGGTCCCCCTGCGTAACAAGCGCGCCAATGTACGATTCACTCAGGAAGTTGGCCTTAACGCGTCCCACTGCCAAGTTGGTGGCCGGAGCGACCGGCCCGTCTTCGTTTTCCGCCTCTCCCGTACGCACCGCAAGCACCCCAACGTCAAACCTGCCCATGGTGCCTGTCAGCTTCTCTCCCACTTGAATCGGCGCTTCGGCGTCGTCCACGATTCCGATGGTCCGTGAGAAGAAGGGCATTACGTCGCCCCCGCTTTCGCCCTCGCCCCCTCCCCCGCCGCCTCCGCCTCCGCCGCTCGACGGTTCAGGCGCGAAGCTGAAGATGCCGGCGTCTTCCACGAAGAATGATCGCTTCTCGGGAACGAACAAATCGAAGCGCGTCAAATTCACGCGGCGCGCGTCGGATTCGGTTTCCGCAAAATCCGTGTTGAACGTGGTCGCGGAAACCAGGTTGGACGTAATTCGGTAGAACACGTCGGCGCCGGGCTCATGCGCGGTGGTCCATGGAGTAGCGCGCGAAGCGATCCAATCCATGCCGCCGATCCCGTAGGGCTTGATATCGAGGCCCACGCCCTGCGATAGGCCCTTCATCCCCGTGAGCACGCCGGCTTTCGCCATGTTGGACGTTTGCACGTCGAGCGTCGGTGTCTCCCACCTGGTCCGCTCTCTCAGTCTGCCAATGTGGCGGCTCGCATTGAAGCCCCACTCATCGGATGCCGCATTGAAACCCAGAGTCTTGAACGGGATTTGGAATTCGGCCGTCCATTCGCCGTCGCCGACGTGCGCCCGGACGTCCCATATACCATCCCATTCCAACGAGGGCCTGCGGTTTTCGACTACTCGCCCGTCTGTAAGTACTCCTACCGGAGTCGTCGCGAAGTAATAGGCGTTGCGATGGTCGTAGTAAGTATCGAAAAACAGCTCGATGTTATCTTCCATCGTGACCTGTGTATCCCGCTGCATCGACTTGGCGACAAGCTTATCTATTTGGTGCTCCTCGCAGCGGACGGCCACGTATAGATAATTGTCATCGCGGGCCAGCCACACATGAGTACGTTCCGTAGGCGGTTGCCCGGGCTTGGGCATCGCCTGCGTGAATTCCCCGATTTCACGGGCGTCGCGCCAGGCGGATTCGTTCAGGATTCCGTCGAGTCTGATTGGCCCGCTGACGTGCGCGACGGAGGTTGTGCGGGTTTCGGCGGCAGGCGCGGCTGCGGCGAACGCAAAGAGGGCTACTGAGGCCCAGGCATACAGTGAGGGCTTGGACAGGCGCATTGGTTTTGATTAAGAGTAACGGACTACCGGGACTGTAAATCGTACCATGATTCGAGAGCATTGATAGGGGGATCGCCCTAGTCGCCCAAATAAAGTCCGGTAACCGCCAGGTAGATTACTGGATCTTAATCGTCTACTTGCCCTGTAGGCCGCGGCGGCCGTGCGAAAGGCTGCCGGCACTGCCCATTTCGGCCGCCGCCCATCCAGCCGGTGTACAATACAAAAGCTGTTCTTTCACACTGACGTACTTGCCCGAAAGGGTTTTGTGGGGCTTGGAATGGAAAAACCGGCGCAAAATATTCAAGACAGTTTTTTGAACAACGCTCGGAAGGACAAGATCCTCCTGACTATTTATCTGATGAGTGGCGTCAAACTCTCGGGGCGGATCAAGAGTTTCGACAAGTATTCGCTGGTGCTTGAAACCAACAACCAGGAGCAGCTCATCTTCAAGCACGCCATTTCGACCGTCGTCACGCAACGGCCATCGCACCCCTACGCCGGCGGTCCGGCGGCAGTTCAGGGCGCCCCCGCGCCACTGGCGCCGGCCGTCCCCGGCCACCAGGAAGCGTCGGAGGCGTAAGCATCCCCGGGAGCGATCACGGACGAGAGCGCGCCATCCTCATCGGGGTGGAATGGAAGGGGCGCGGCCACGCCGGAGCAACCCCGGCCGAAGAATCCCTCGAAGAACTCGCGGAGCTTGCGCGCACTGCCGGGGCCGACGTGTTGCTCCGCATCATCCAGACCCGCACCGCTCCCGAAGCGGCCACGCTGATCGGCCGCGGCAAGGTGGAGGAACTCGCCGCCGCCGTCAAGGAACGGGAAGCCGATCTGGTCGTCTTCGATAGCGAGCTATCTCCCACCCAACAGCGCAACCTTGAAAAAGCCCTCGGCTCGAAGGTCATCGACCGGACTCAGATCATCCTCGATATCTTCGCTTCCCGCGCCCACACGCGCGAAGGCCGCATGCAGATCGAACTGGCGCAATTGAACTACATGCTGCCGCGCCTCTCCGGCCACGGCACGGAGATGTCGCGCTTGGGCGGCGGCATCGGCACGCGCGGCCCCGGCGAAACGCAGCTCGAAACCGACCGCCGCCGCATCGCGCGCCGCATTAAGAAGATCCGCGACGATCTCGAGGGCGTCCGCGCCGGCCGCTCGCTCCATCGCCGCCGCCGCAGCGCCGTGCCGCTTCCCACGCTCGCGCTGGCGGGTTACACCAACGCCGGAAAATCCACCCTGTTCAACCGGCTCACCCAGTCGGGAGTGCTGGTGGATGCCCGCATGTTCGCCACGCTAGACCCCACCGTGCGGCCGCTGATTCTGCCCTCGCGCCGCCGCGCGCTATTGAGCGACACCGTCGGCTTCATCCGCAACCTGCCGACCACGGTGGTCAAGGCGTTCCGCGCCACCCTCGAAGAAGTCACCGAGGCGGCCTTGATCCTGCACGTGGTGGACGCGGCCTCCCCGCACGCGCCCGAATACGTGGCGCACGTGATGGCCGTGCTCGCGGAAATCGAGGCCTCAACCGTGCCTCAGATCCTGGTCATGAACAAAGTGGACCGCATCGAAGGCGGCAGCGTGGATACGGAAGCCTTGCGTCATCGCCTGCTGGGCAGCCGCGCCGGCATCCAGGCGGCTGCCGTTTCGGCCCTCACCGGAGCCGGAATCGACGGCCTTCTGCGCCTGGTGGACGAGACCGTTCCCTTTGACCCCATCGTACGCGCCAGCTTCGATTTGCCGGCGGGCGACGGGGCCACTTTGGCCCTGCTGCACGAGTTCGGCCGGGTAATCGAGACGCGTTATGACGGGGACCGTTGCCAGGTGGAAGCCGAAGTTCCCGAATCCCTCAAACGCCGCCTGGACCGCCGCCCCCAGTAATTCACAGCGCCTGTGGATAACCCTGTGAAAAAGTGTGTGCAATAGGGGCCTTAGACTATGTTCCAAAAGGTACTTAGATCAAACTGAACCACTCGGCAGCATATTTCGTAAAACATTTAATTCCCATAAGATACGCCGCATACGGGACTAGGTTGCAGCTTGCCGGGCCGAAGGGCCCCATTCGCGGCTATTTCGGTCCGTTTTCCACAAATTGGTGGTGTACGCGAGCGGCGGCATGACATGAAAAACCGGGAGTGTTTTGGTACACTTGGAATCTGATGGCGGCGTAGCTCAGCTGGCTAGAGCGACGGTCTCATAATCCGTAGGTCCGCAGTTCGAGTCTGCGCGCCGCCACCACCCCCCAAGAAGATCCCACCGGGCGCCCCGAGGTTGATGCCCTCAAGTTTCTACCTGATTCAAGTCGAAGAAGTATGATTGGGAATCCTGCGTCGCGGAGCGGTGGGAGTGGTGCGCCCGGAGGGACTCGAACCCCCGGCCTACTGGTTCGAAGCCAGCCGCTCTATCCAGCTGAGCTACGGGCGCACAGCCTCGATTGTAACAGGCCTTTCCGACCCTTCTGGCTTCTCTCTCCCATTCTCTCTCGCCATCGAATTCACTCGGCGGCTTTCCGGCGCCCAAGGAATACTCCATAATGGACTTCGGGAGATCTTAATGACTTTCGCGGCCGTTGAATTGCCCGAAGCTAAGCTGGCCGATTTCTGCCGCCGCCATCGGGTGCGGGAACTCTCCCTGTTTGGCTCGGCGGCGCGAGGCGAAATGCGTCCCGACAGCGATATCGATCTGCTTGTCGACTTCCTGCCCGATGCGCGCCCTGGCCTGCTTGGGCTCTCTGCGATGATGCGGGAGTTAGCGGCAATGTTGGGCCGCCGTGTCGACCTCGCCGTCAAGCCCGCACTGAAGCCGCTGATTCGCCCAAGCGTCCTGGCCGAAGCGAAAGTAATCTATGCGGCGTGATCAGCAACGGCTCGCAGACATCCTTGACTCATTGGACTCCGTCGCAAAGATGACTGCGGGCCAGAGCGAGGCCGAGTTCTTAAATGATGAAGTCTTGTGCTCCGCGGTTGCGCATCGGCTGACGGTAGTGGGCGAAGCCGTCGCACGAATCATTCCGAACTCAAACAAAGATATCCAACCGTCCCTTGGCCGGATATCGTTGGATTGAGAAACATACTCGTACACGAGTACTTCGGAATCTACTGGCCGTTCGTCTGGCAGACGGCTAAAGACCACGCGCCGATGCTCCGCCAGCAGCTCGCAGAGATCGCTCGCACAGAGTTCGCTGGATAGACAGGCCTGCTTAACGCTCTGGAGGGCAACTCTACTCTTCCGCCACTACCGGGTTCACCGGATCGGGTATGCCAGTGATCCGCACCGTGGCTTCGTCTCCGAAATGTCAGGGTGTATCGGCGGCGTTCACCAGTCTCTTGGGTGGCCTTAGGTGAGGACGGTGAAGGTGGTTTCGGTGCGCTCTACGGGGCGGTAGAGCGTGTCGCGCTCCACCGGCTCGCGGCCGGCGCGGCGGATCAGTTCAAGCAACTCGCCGCGGCGGAGGCCCTGGTTCGTGGTGGCGCCGGCGTCGTGGTAGATGCGCTCTTCCACGATTGTGCCATCGATATCGTCGGCGCCGAAACGCAGGGCGATTTGCGCGATGCGCGGGGTCATCATCACCCAGTAGGCTTTGATGTGCGGGATGTTATCCAGCATCAGGCGCGCCACGGCGATGTTCTTGATATCGGTGAAGCCGGTTGTGGAGGGGATGTGCGCCAGGGCGGTGTTATCCGGATGGAACGCCAGCGGAATGAAAGTGACGAAGCCGTGCGTATCATCCTGCAGCGTGCGCAGGCGAATGAGGTGGTCTACGCGGTCCTCGTCATTTTCGAGGTGCCCATAGAGCATGGTGCAGTTGGTGCGCAGGCCCAGTTGATGCGCGGTGCGGGCGGTCTCGATCCACTCGTTGCCGTCGATCTTGTGATCGCAGATGATGCGGCGTACGCGTTCGTTGAAGATTTCCGCGCCGCCTCCGGGCATGGAATCCATCCCCGCATCGCGCAGGCGCTCCAGAGTTTCGCGGACGGTGACCTTCGCGCGCCGCGCGAGAAAGGCGATCTCCACCATGGTGAGCGCCTTGAGGTGTATGCCGGGGAAACGCTGCTTCAAGCCGCTCAGCAGTTGGCAATACCAATCGAGCGTCAGTTCGGGATGCAATCCGCCGACGATGTGAAACTCGGTGACCCGTTCGCTCCAGCCCTCGCCCGCGCGCTGCCAGGCCTCTTCAAGAGACATGGTGTAGGCTTTGGGATCGCGCACGCGCTTGCCGAAGGCGCACAGGCGGCAACTGGCCACGCAAACATCGGTGGGGTTGATGTGCCGGTTCACGTTGAAGTAAGTGAGATTGCCGTGCAGCCGTTCGCGCACGAGGTTCGCGAGGTAGCCGAGCGCAAGGATGTCGTTGGTGCGATAGAGCGCCATGCCATCGGCGAAAGACAGTCTCTCGCCGGCCTCGACTTTATCGCGAATGGGGACTAGAAGCGGATCGTCAAAAACGGCCTGCATGATTTTACGCGCCCGGTCGGAACAGAAGGATATCGGCTGCCCAGAAGAAGAAGAATAACATGCTCACCCAGCCGTTCATTGTGAAGAAGGCCGCATTCACGCGCGATAAGTCGTTCGGTTTCACAAGGCTATGCTCATAAATCAGCAGCGCCAGCACGGCCGCGATGCCCGCCAGAGCGAGCGGCCCCACATGCAAGCTGTAGGCCAGGGCGCCCAGGCACAGGATCATGAGCGCGTGCATGGCCTGCGCCACGCGCAGCGCGCCGGCGATGCCGAGCGCGCGCGGGACGCTGAAGAGCGATTCGGCGCAATCGAAGTCGTAATCCTGGCAGGAATAGATCACGTCGAAGCCGGCGGTCCAAAACATCACGGCGCCGGTGAGCCATAGGATGCGCGGGTCCAGAGCGCCAGTGACGGCGATCCACGCGGCGGCGGGCGCGATGCCGAGGCTCAGGCCGAGCACCAGGTGCGAAAACGAAGTGAAGCGCTTGGTGAAGGAGTAGAAGAAGACGATGGCCAGGGCGACGGGCGCCAGGCGCAGGCACAGGCGGTTCAACTGCGCGGCGGCGAAAAAGAAGGCGGCCGCAGTGAGGACGACGAAGCCCCACGCGAACCCGCGGCTCAGCAATCCGGCGGGGAGGTGGCGCGCCTTCGTCCGGGGATTACGGCCGTCGATTGCCGTATCCACAATGCGGTTGAAGGCCATGGCCGCCGAACGCGCGGCCACCATGGCAACCACGATCCACAGGGCTTTGGAGAGCACGCCTTGCGCCGGGAAACCCTGCTGGCGGAAAGCGAGCGCGGCGCCGGTGAGAGCGAAGGGCAGGGCGAAGATCGAGTGCTCGAACTTAATCATTTCGAGCGCGAGAAGAAACCGTTTCCAGATCATCCGGGCGAGATTTTATTCTACCCCTTGCGCGCGTCGGATAAAGTCCGGACGGAGACCGGTTGAGGGCGTTAGTCGTTCTGCCGCAGCCACTCGCGGAAAGCGTCCCTGTAAAGAATAATGCCCTTGCGCGAGTACCGCAGATACCCCTGTCTGCGGAATTGATTCATGTAATGCGTGACGATCTCGCGAGACGTGCCCACGTACTGGGAGAGGAGTTCGTGCGTAAACGGAACCATGCGGGTGACGCCATCCTCTTCCGGAACTCCCAACCGCTCCGAGAATCGAATGAGCGAGCGCGCGAGGCGCCGCGCAATATTATCGACCGAAAAACTCTCGATTCGATGGGTGAAGTCGATGGTCCGCTGGACCAGGATCTGAAGCAGAGCCACCGCGAGACGAGGCCGCTTCATGATGATTTCCTCGATTTCCGAGGTGGTCCACATCATGAGCTTGGTGTTTTCGAGCGCGGTTGCCTGTTCGGAGCGGTGCGGAAGGCTCAAGAAAGCCGATTCGCCGAAGAACTCGTCGGGCTGGTAGATATCGACCACAACCTGATGGCCGTCGTCGGCCAGGCGCGAGATTTTCACCTTCCCGTCGATCACCAGGTAGACGGCCGTGGAGGGCTGGTCCTGGTTGTAGATCATCTGTCCCTTCCGGTACTCGACGATGCTCGAGCACGGCAGATGAGCTAACGGATCTTCGAGCGGTTTCTGATTTACCGACACGGTCGGACTGCTTGTTGCCATTGGTTTCCTCCCAGTTTCCAACTCTCCATTTGGTCCCATACTTCCCCGCCAAACCCAGTCATAGGCGCCGTCCCACGGGCTTCCTATCCCCCGACCGGGTTACCGGGCGCGGACGCGCCTTGCGTGCTCCCGCACATGCATCCTAGCCCCTCTTGGATGAAACAGTCGGCATTTAGCGTGCCAAATGATACTTTTAGGCCCTTCCGGGGCGCAACTGCCCTGCGCCGTCACACTTGAGGCATGCGGGCACGCCAAAAACAGGCGCCGGAGAGACGGGCACGCCCGTCCTTACCAGCGCATGGGCATCCCTTACCCGCATCTGTGAGAAATCTTTCATTCCTCACAATAAGATGCCCGAGCGTTTCATAAGGTGCATATGCATTTACGGATCAAGCCCTTCGGATATTATGAAAGCGTGCACCCGGGCGTGAGCGAGGTAGCGGCGCTTCTGGCGTTATGCGCGCTAACGCAGGCACAGAGCCCTCCGGCGGGCATCAGACCGCCTTCGAGGAAGCCCGCAAGCGCGATCCTGCCCGGCGGCCGCGCCATCGCCCCCTACGGTTCCCAATACCCCACCGGACCTGGCCCCTACTCGGTCGCCATTAGCCCGGCCGGGAAGGTTTTCGCTACGGTGAATACCCGACCCGAGGGAGCGACGGTCACCATAGCGACGCGCGACGCCACTGAGGTCGCTGCCCGCGAATACCCGCTGAGAACGCCTGCGCCGGAGGGCGGGGGGGCGGAGTGGAGCGCCCCCCCCGGGGGGCTCGCGTTTTACGGCGAACGCGCAGTTTTTGTTTCCGAGGGGGCCTCCGGGCAAATTCTGCTCTTCGATTGGGAAGCCGGAAGCATACGCACCATCGCGTTGAATAAACGCGAGTTTACCGGGAGCTACGCAGGTGCGCTGGCATACGACCCGGACGCGCGACTGCTCTATGCCGCCGACCCGGCGAACCGCCGCGTGGTGGTGATCGACGCCCGTTCCAGGCAAGTGGCGGCCTCGCTTCCACTGGCCGGGCCCCCTGCCGCGCTGGCGCTTTCACCGGGGGGCGGCACGCTCTACGCCGCGCTTACGGGCGCACCGGAACCGGAGGGAAAGCAGAGCCTCTCGGTCTGCGCGTTGGACGTCCGCGACCCGTCCGCCCTGGCCGTGAAGAGCTGCGTGGCCGTGCCGTACGCACCGGCTAAGGAGATCGCCGGGCCGGGACTGGCGGCAAGCGCGACTCAGGTGTTTACCGGGTCGCCGGGGTCGGATTCGGTGTATGCCATCGACGCGGGCGCAACCCGGCTGGAAGGCGAGATCCCCATTCGGATTCCCGGCTTCGAGTCGCTTCGGGGCGTGTTGCCCGCCGGGATGGCGTACGACACGGAATCGGGGCGGTTGTACGTGGCGGAGGCGGGCATCAACGCCGTGGCGGAGATAGACCCGAAGCAGATGCGAGTTTTAGGACATATAGCGGCAGGCTGGTCGCCGGTGAGCGTGGCGGCCGGAGGCGGCAGCGTCGCAGTCGCCAACGCGAAAGGCGCGGGGTCCAGGCCACGCATCGACGGGGATAGCCCGCTAAACGGCTCCATCTCGGTCTTCTCCAGACCGGCGCCGGGAGAATTGGAGCGGCAGACACGCTTCGTTCTGGAGGCGGCAGGGCTGGCGCCGGGTTCAGGCCGCAAGGCTCTTCCGAAGGACATCCGGCATGTTGTGGTGATCGTAAGCGGCGGGCGCACGTACGATGAAACGCTGGGCGACATCGAGAAAGCGGCGAACGGATCGGCGATGGGCGACGCTTCGCTGGCGCGGCTCGGCGAGTACGGGTACGCCGACGGGAAGCGGGAACGGTTCGACATACGAGGCGTAGCGATCACCCCCAATTACCACGCGATGGCGCGCCGGTGGGCGTTCGGGGACAACTATTACTCGGATTCGATCAACTGGGCGGGCGTGCTCCGGCATCTGGCGGGCCTTGGTGTTTCGGCGGCCTCCCCTGGAGGGGACGCGGACCCCGGCGAATTCCTGCCCGACCAGGCGCGCGCCTCTGGCGTCATACGCGAGATAGACCAAAAGTACGCGCGGGCGGGCGCCGATTTGCCCGCCTTCACGCTACTGCGGCTGCCCAATGGAAAGCTATTGCCGGCGCGCGTCGAAGCGGGTTATCCCTACGAGGAGTCGTTCGCCGCGGATAACGATTTCGCCCTGGGCCGCGTGATCGAGTATCTCTCCGCCGGGAAGTGGTGGAAGGAGACCGCGATCTTCGTGATTGGGGAGAGCGCGCCTGCGGGCCTCGATCACATTGACGGGCAACGCGGGGTGCTGATTTGCGCGGGGCCGTGGTTCCGCCCCGGAAGCGTTGTACACACGAATACGAACGCGCAGGGCATTCTGAAGACTATCTTTCGCCTGTTAGGCGTTCCGCCACTCGGGTTGAGCGATGCATCGGCGGCGGAGATCGGCGACGCGTTCGCCTCCAAGCCCGATTTCAGCCCGTTCCGCGCGCTGCCGGTGGACCGGCGCATCTTCGACCCGGCGGAAGCGCGGCCCACGGAAGGCGGCGTGCGCTAGGCCTGCCGCAACTCGGATGCCTGCTCGCCGTGGTTGTTCCTGCCGGTTGCGGCGATCCAGTGGCGCAGCATCTGCGTGAAGCCTTGCGCTTCGGGGTTGGAGCGCAGCTCTTCCAGTGTGAAGCGCATCTTCCGGCCCCAGTTCGGATACTCCCAGGTGGCGCCGGGCAGGTTCTGCTGTGAGAGTTCCTTGGTGAGATCTTCCTGGTTCACGGCCAGCAATTGCGCGGGGGTGTTGGCCAGGAAGCCGATCACCGCGTTGTGCAATTCGCCGGTAAGCTCGGGGTAATCGGCCGCGCGGCGCGAATGTCCCTCGGGTATCAGGCCCTCGGCGAAAAGGGCGTCCAACATTCTCTGCTTGTCGGCTTCACGAATTTCGCCGTGGCGGCGAAAGGCTTCTTCATCGAGCGCGCCGGTGGCGCGCCGCGCTTTCAGGTCGGCCCCAATCCAGAACCCGGCCAAGGTGGGCAGGTCATGCGTGGTAGATGAGACCAGCGCCTGATGCGGGTACTGCTCGGCGCGTTTCATGCTGCCATCCGGGTTCTTCTCGAAATAGAAGAGCCGGTAACTCAGCACGCCGAAGCGCGCCAGGGTCTCGCGGATCTCGGGCTCCACGGTGCCGAGGTCTTCGCCGACGATCATCACGCGGTTGCGGACGCTCTCAAGCGCCAGAACTCGCAGGAAATCCTCCCAGCGCTCGCGCACATAGGCGCCGTGGGCCGCGCTTGCGCCGTCGGGAATCCAGTAGAGGCGGAAGAGGCGCATGACGTGGTCGATGCGCAGCGCGCCGCCATTGCGGCAGTTCTTGCGGATGGAATCCGCAAAGAGGCGGTACCCGTCCTGGCGGTGGCGTTCGGCATTGGGAGGCGGGAAGGCCCAGTCCTGGCCATCGACGGCGAAATCATCGGGCGGGCATCCCACGCGGGCGCCGGATACGTAGAACTCGGGAAGCGCCCAAAGATCGGCGCCGAAGCGATCCGTGGCCAGGGCCAGATCGTGATAGAGGCCAATGCTCATCCTGCAATCGCGCGCGCGGCGCTGGGCGCGGCGCAATTGGATATCGATCTGCCACTGGATGTACTGGCGGAGCAGGACGGCGCGCCAATGCCGCCGTCCGAAAGCGCGGGTTTCGGGCGAATCGGGATTTTGATAGGGACCGGGCCATTGAGTCCAAAGCCAAATATCGGCGTCCTGGCGATGCCAGTATTCGTCGAGCGCGCCATGCAGGGCGAACCGTTCGAGCAGGCTGCCTTCGCACTCCACGAAGGCGTCGAACTCACGCGCGCGGTCGGAGCCCTTCCGCCGCTCTCGCAGGAACTGCACGAATGCCAGCTTGAGGACGCGCAGCTTGAGCGCCGCCACGCGCTCGTATTCCACCAGAGGCGAGGCGCGCAGTTCCTCTATCTCCCGTTGGACTTCGGGCGAGGCGCGGAGAGCCTGGGCGCGCCGGCTGTTGGAGAAATCCTCCATCGCCTCGATATCGAGATAGATGAAATTCTGATAGAACGAGCAGTTGGGCAGATAGGGGCTGGTATTAAACGGGCGCCGGTTGTGTATGGCGTGCAGCGGATTCAATCCGATGAAACCGGCGCCGATTTCGCAGCCTGTCCATTCGATAGCCTTCAGCAGATCGCCAAAATCGCCGCAGCCCCAATTGCGTTCGGAGCGCATGCCGTAGAGGCTGAAGACCACGCCCGCCGCGCGGCCTCCGCGGCCGAGGTGGGGTTCCATCCAAACGCGCTCGGGCGTGACGATGTAGCGGCAGCAGGCCTCGCGCGAGCCTAGGCGGACGGAGACTTCGTGATAGCCCAGCGGCAGCCGCAAGGGCAGGCGCGCCTGTTTCGAGACCCAGGTGCGCCCTTCCATTTCGGCCGAGCCGGTCTGTGGCAGATCCCACAACCCGATCTGGAATTCGTGCCGCCCGCCGTCTTCGAGGCGGACAAGGATATCGGCGCGTTCGCCCAGGGCTTCCGCCGGAATGCTCAAGCTCAGGTCGACGGTATCGGATTCTCCGGTGACGATGGAAGCCGGAGCGAGGCGCTCCCATACGCGCCGGGTCTCCGCAGCCAAGGCTCCGCGCAATTGCTCCGGCGTATCGGCGGGCACGCCCATCGCCCGCAGAATGGCTTGCTTGGTCTCCGCGGTGGCGGCGTGGTAGTTGCCCCAGATATCCCAGAATCCGGGGGCAATGCCGCGGGCGGAGGCGGCGCGGTCCAATAGTTGCTCGAATGTGTCGGGCGGCATATCCGATTCTACAGGAGTGCGGGGGGCTTCCGGCGGCACGGGCGGTCCATGCGAAAATAGATGCATGGAAAAGCCCCTGGCCAGCGGCCCTCCCGAACTGTTTGCCCGCATCGACAATTATTTCGTCGATAACGCGGCGGCGGCCGCCTCGGAAGGCATTCTGCTGACCACGCTCGACCAGGCGTTGAACTGGGCCCGGAAGAACTCGCTTTGGCCCATGACCTTCGGCCTGGCGTGCTGCGCCATCGAGATGATGTCGATGAGCGCCTCGCGTTTCGACATAGCGCGTTTCGGCGCGGAGGTGTTCCGCGGATCGCCCCGGCAATCCGATTTGATGATCATCGCCGGGCGGGTTTCGCAGAAGATGGCGCCGGTAATCCGTCACCTCTATCAACAGATGCCCGAACCGAAGTGGGTGATTTCGATGGGCGCATGCGCCACTTCGACGGGCGTATTCAACAACTATGCGCTGCTGCCGGTGAATCAGGCCATCCCGGTGGACGTGTACGTTCCAGGGTGCCCCCCGCGGCCGGAGCAGTTGATCTACGCCCTGATGATGTTGCAACAGAAGATTCAGGACCAGAGCGGCACGGTAAAACAGGTTCTCAACCTGGGGTAGCGCCCCTCCCTTTCAATCCGAACCGAAACGCTGCCCCCGGGCATCGTAAAATCTATCTATGCTTTCTACGGGCAAGTTAGCCACGCTGCTCTCCCTTTCCCTTCTGGTTGCCACTGCCGTAACTCAGCCTTTGCAGGCGCAACCGGCGCCTTCGGGCGACATCGAGCGGTCAATCGAGAAGCTGAACGAACTCGGGACCGTGTTGATGATCGGCGCGCACCCCGATGACGAGCGCACGGAAGTGCTGGCCTACTTTGCGCGGGCGCGGCACATGCGCGCGGCCTATCTCTCGCTGACGCGCGGCGAGGGCGGGCAGAACCTGCTGGGGGCCGAGCAGGGCGCGGCGCTGGGGCTGATCCGCACGCAGGAATTGATGGACGCGCGGCGCCTGGACGGCGCGGAGCAGTTCTTCACGCGCGCTATCGATTTCGGATTCTCGAAGACAGCCGAGGAATCGATGCAGAAGTGGGGACGCGACCGCGTGCTCTCGGATATCGTTTGGGTGATCCGGCGCTACCGGCCGGACGTGGTCCTGCTGTGCTTCAGCGGCACGCCCTCCGACGGGCACGGGCATCACCAGGCGTCGGCGATTCTGGGCAAGGAAGCATTCGAGATTGCGGGCGACCCCTCGCGGTTTCCGGAACAGTTGAAGTACGTGCAGCCGTGGAAGCCGGCCAAGCTCTTCACCACGTCCGGCGGCGGGCAAGGCGGCGGCCGTGGGCCTACGTACACGCCCATAGCCGCGCCGGTGCAGATCAACACATCGGGCTACGACGCAATCGACGGCTACACCTACGCGCAGCTTGCCTCCATCAGCCGCAGCCAACACCGCAGCCAGGGACTGGGCAATCTCGGCGTGGGCGGAGGGATGGGCGGGGGCAGAGGCGGCGCGGCGGCGGCAGCCCCTGCGCCGGACATCTTCGACGGCATCGAACACTCATGGAAACGGGTTCCGGGCGGGGCCGCGGTTGAGACCGTTCTCGCGCAGGCTGCTCGCGATTTCAATTGGCAGCATCCGGAAGCGGCGATCCCGCTGTTGCAGAAGGCGCGCCCGCTGATTGTGGCGATTACCGACCCCATCGCAAAGGCCAAGCTGGCGGACCTGGACGAGACGATCGCCCGCTGCGCGGCCATATGGGCCGACGCGCAGGCGCCGCGGGCGAACGTGACGCCGGGTTCGAAGGTCCCCGTGACGGTGACCGTGACCGCTCGTGTGCCGGTGGAGGTAAAGGTGACGTCGGTGCAGCCGGAGGGCGCGTGGAACGGCAGCCCGTGGACACCGCCGGCGGCCGTAGCCGGACAGCGGCCTCCTGAAATGGAATTACAGGTTCCGGCATCGCAGCCTTACTCGCAACCCTACTTTCTGGTAAAGCCGCCGCTATCGGGCAGCTATGACGTGGAGAACCAGGAGTTGATCGGCCTGCCCGATACGCCGGTGGAGCGCCTGCGCTTCAGCCTGGTGGTGGCCGGGTCGCCAATTGAAATCACGCGGCCCGTCGTCTACCGCTACAACGAACGCCTGCAAGGCGAGAAGATGCGGACCCTGGCCGTGGTTCCCGAGGTGTCGGTGGATGTGCCTACGTCTCCCGACCTCACAACCGCGGTTTCGATCTTTCCGAACCAAAGCTCGCGCCGCGTCCAGATCGCGGTGGAAGCCAACGTGGAGAACGCGCAGGGAGAACTGCGCCTGAACCTGCCCGCGGGATGGAAAGCCGATCCGGCATCGCGCCCGTTCCAACTGAAGGCCGTAGGGGACCGTCAGGATCTGGCGTTCGAACTGACGCCGCCGGCCGGCGAGACCAGGGGAACGCTGCACGCCGTGGCCGAAATCGGCGGCAAGCAGATCTCAAACGGAATGTCGACGATCTCTTACATGCACATTCCCGATCAGGCGATCTTCCCGCCTTCGGATATCAATCTGGTCCGCAGCGACATCCGCGTAACGGCGAAGCAGATCGGCTACATCATGGGAGCCGGTGACGACGTGCCTGCCGCCCTGCGCGAGATCGGCCTCGCAGTCACCATACTCGGCGAGGACGAGCTGAGGAAGGGCGACCTGACCCGGTTCGATGCCATTGTGGCCGGCGTGCGCGCCTACAACGTGAGGGACGACCTCCGCGCGAACCAGCAACGGCTGCTCGATTACGTCAACAACGGCGGGACGTACGTGGTGCAGTACATGAGCGGCGGGACGCAGGGCGTGGGCCCGTATCCGATCACGATTCCTACCGGGAACGCATGGCGCGTGACGGTGGAGGAGGCGCCGGTGACTTTCCCGCATCCCGACAGCCCGCTGCTATTGCAGCCGAACCGCATCGGCCCGCGCGATTTCGAAGGCTGGGTGCAGGAGCGCGGCTTGTTGTTCTCCACGGAGTGGGACCCGCGCTACCAGACGGTGCTCAGCTCGGGCGACCCCGGCGAGAAGCCGCTCGAAGGCGGCGAACTGTGGACGCGATACGGCAAGGGCGTCTACATCTTTAGCTCCTACGATTGGTTCCGGCAGTTGCCCGCCGGCGTGCCGGGCGCATTCCGGTTGTTCGCGAATATGCTGAGCGCGAAGTAGAAGCGAGGCCGGCTGGGCTTGCAGTCTAACCGCCATTTCTCACCAATTTATGGCAAAAGGCCGTCTTTCATGGCATAACTGAGTTTCCACACAGCAGTTAACGCCAAAGAGAGAACGGCCTTTGCTATGACAGAGTGTAGCCAATCCGAGTTTGAATTCAAAGGGC
>CAIYHG010000061.1 GCA_903925975.1 uncultured Acidobacteriia bacterium
CACCGGAGAGCCCTCAGAATCCCTCGCTACAGGCCGCAACTGACCACTATTTTTCGCTGCGCCGAGAAAGCCCCAGCCACCCCGCCTCTTTTGCCCATCAGCGCCCGTCCGCCGCACGCTGGTGAGAAATCGCGGCTAGGCTGGATTTCTCACGAGCGGCGCCCATGCCTTGTATCAGGGCACGGCTCAGGCCGTGCCGATCTAAGCATTACAGCGTGTGGGCTTTAGCCCCTGCCGAACGAGAGCGCGCCATACTGCGGACGGGGGCTGAAGCCCTTTTCTTTTCGCACTTTTCGGCACGGCTCAAGCCGTGCCCTGATACGAAGCGAAAGAGGTGTGAGAAGAGCGGGCCCTTCCGGATTCGCGGGCGCCTGCAAAAGAAAAGGCCGGTGGAGGCGCCCTGCGCTCTCCACCGGCCGGAACACTACTGCAAATCGCTTACTGAGCTTCGAGCTCCAGCGTGAGTACGCCTTCGGCTTCAGGCGTATTCGCTACGTGCTCCATCAGCGCCTTGCCGTACTCGTAACCCTTGTCAAACGCCGACAGGTTCAGCTTCACGAAAGCGGGCGGAACCGAATCGGCCACTGCCTTGCGGAGCGCGCCCGCATCCAGTAGATCCGTGACTGCTCCGAAGAAACCGACCATCACGATGTTCAACACCATCTTGCGGCCCAGATCTTCCGCCAACCGGGTGGCCGGCACGGCATAGATCTTATGGCCGGCCGGGACTTTATCGATTCGCACCAAGTCCTGCTCGATGATCAGAATGCCTTCGGGCTTTAACTGCGGCGCGAACTTGGCGTAAGCTTCCTGCGACATCACCACCAGAATATCGGCGTTGCTGACGTAGGGGTAGAGAATGGGGTCGTCCGAAAGGATCACCTGCGCGCTCGAAGAGCCGCCGCGGGCCTCGGGACCGAAGGCCTGGGTCATCGTGGAATAGCCGTCTTCAAAGATGGCCTTCGCCTTTCCGATTACCGCCGCGGCCAGGATTACTCCCTGTCCGCCAAACCCCGCGATTCGAATTTCCTTTAGCATTCGCAGCATGAGTTCTCCGGTTCGGTGTAGCGGTCGCCCAGAACGCTAACCATTTGCGCCTTCAAGACTTCCAGATAGTCGGGCCGGTCCCGGTCTACGAACTTACCCACCACGATCTCGCCTGTTTTCGAAAGCGTCGTTTCGCTTGTGGGCGCGCCGTTGCGGACCTTGCTGGCCTCTTTGTAATACTTCATGGCATCGAGCGCGTCGCCCATCTTGTTCCGCCGTTGATAGAGCGTGGGGCAGGGCGAAATGATTTCAATGAAGCAGAAGCCCTTCTTCTTCATCATTTCTTCCATGGACTTGGCGACCTGCTTCACATGGAAGGTGGTCCAGCGGGCCACATAGGAAGCGCCGGCGGCCTCGGCCAGCGCGGGCAGATTAAAGGTCGGTTCGTAGACGCCGTAAGGCGCCGTGGAAGTAACCGAGGTTCCCGGCGTTGTAGGCGCGGTCTGGCCGCCGGTCATGGCGTAAATCATGTTGTTCACGCACACCACCTTGATATCCATATTGCGGCGGGCGGCGTGGATGAAGTGGTTGCCGCCGATGGCAAACAGATCGCCATCGCCGGAATACACCACCACGTTCAGTTCGGGATTCGCCAGCTTCATGCCCGTGGCGAACGGAATCGCGCGCCCGTGGGTGGTATGGAACGAATCCAGGTTGGCGTACCCGGCAACGCGGCCGGTGCAGCCGATGCCGGAAACGATCACGGTCTTCTTGAGATCCACCTGCGAGGACTGCAGAGCCCGCGCGAAGCAGTTGACGGTGGTGCCGATGCCGCATCCGGGACACCAGATGTGCGGCATGCGATCCATGCGAAGAAACGGCTCAACGGGGTTGTGCGCGTCTTCGGGGATCTCGGGAAGAACTTCCAGGAGTGTGTCGCTCATCGGGCCGCCTCCACAATGGCCTTCAGGATTACTTCGGGATTATGCACCGTGCCTCCGGCATGCGATACCGGGATCACTTTGCACTTTCCGGCGGCCGCGCGCTCCACTTCGAGCACCATCTGGCCAAGATTGATTTCGGGAACCACCATCGCCTTCACGCGGCCGGCCAGCGCGCGGAGGCGCTCCGTCGGGAACGGCCAGGCGCTGATCAACCGGAACTTGCCGGCCTTAATGCCTTGCTCGCGCGCCAGCTTCAGCGCACGCTGCGCCACGCGCGACGTGATGCCGTAGGAAACCACAACCACTTCGGCGTCATCCAGGTCGGCGGTCTCGAAGATCGCACGCTCGTTCGCCAGTGGCGTGAGCTTGTTCACGAGCCGGCGCACGGAGCGGTCCTGAACGTCGACCGTCATATTGGGATAGCCGCGCTCGTCGTGCGTCAGGCCGGTGACGTGGATGCTATAGCCATCGCCCGCCTTAACCATATCCGGAACCATGTCCGCCTTCGGCTTGAAAAGCTGGAACGTTTCGGGCGGCTCTGAGGTCCAACGGCGAGGCGTGACCTCGATCTTTTCCGCTTCGGGAATCACAACCTTTTCCGTCATGTGGCCGATGCATTCATCGAGCATCAGCATGACCGGGGTGCGAAACTCCTCGGCGAGGTTGAAGGCGGTGATCGCCAGATCGAAACATTCCTGGGGCGAGTTAGGGCACAGCGCGATCATTCCATAATCGCCGTGCGAGCCCCATCGAGCCTGCATCATATCGGCTTGCGCCGGCAGGGTGGGAAGACCGGTTGACGGTCCGCCGCGTTGCACATCCACGAAAACGCAGGGCGTCTCCGTCATGGCAGCGAGACCGATGTGTTCCATCATCAACGAAAAACCGGGACCCGAGGTTACGGTGAAGGCTTTTGCGCCCGCCCAAACCGCGCCTTGCAGAGTGATCGAAGCGGCCAGTTCGTCTTCCATTTGAATGAAGACTCCGCCGACTGTGGGAATTCGCTGCGCGAATCTCTCCACGACCTCGGTTGATGGCGTGATCGGGTACCCTGAGGAAAATCGCGCACCGGCTGCGAGCAATCCCTCACAGCAAGCGTGATCGCCGTCGATGAAATGAACACCTGTTAGAACACCTTTAGGATCAGCGTGCATTACGCGCTCCGAAGATAGCGAAGTCTGGGCAGTACATTCCGCAGAGGTCGCAACCGCTGCATTTGTCCGAGTTCACTACATGTGGTGGGTGGTAACCCTTTGAATTGAAAGCGGAAGCGAGGGCCAGCACTTTGGTGGGGCAAAATTCGACACAGAACCCACACCCTTTGCATCGCTCCGCACTAATTACAACAAAGCCTTTGGCCATTGGCCCTCCAGAGAGGAATCGTATGCCTATGACAGCACGTCGGATACCATCTGCTCTCAAGGTCTGATACTCCCCAAAAGGGGGAGATCGGAGTGTTGGATTATTCCTCAGTGGCCAGTGGATCGGCCTGCATCGCTCCGAAGAAGTGGCCTTCGGTGTCCTTGAAGTACGCCAGCCATCCCACACCGGGTACCGCCATTTTCGGGATGACGCACTCGCCGCCGTTGCCCGCCACGGTGAGGATCGTTTGGTCAAGATCAGCCACCATAATCGTGTTCACGCACGGCTGATTCGGATCGCGCCGCCGCAGCAGGCCGCCATTGATACCGGGCTCGGACTCCGGTCCGGTAGTGATCGTCCAATACTGCACCGGCCCTTCCCACTTCTGGAACTTCCAGCCGAACACCGTTTCGTAAAACGCGATGGCGCGTTCCGGGTTGTCCGCGGGTATCTCAAAATGAACTGGTCTTGGCATTCGCTGTCCTCGTAGCTGGCGGCAGGCGCTCATCGGAATCGCCGGCGCGCCGCATCAACCCATCCTACTGAAATTCGAGCCCGAGGCGCGCGGCCGCGGCCGGGCTTTCGCTAGAATCCTATCCATGGGACTCGCGATTAAAGCGGACGACGTACGCGCGGCCGCCCAGCGCATACGGCCGCTGGCGCGGCGCACGCCGGTGATGACCTGCGCCGGTTTCGATGCCGAATCGGGCGCGCGCGCGTTTTTCAAGTGCGAGAATTTGCAGCGCGGAGGCGCGTTCAAGATCCGCGGCGCCTCCAACCTGATTCTCTCTCTGCCGGAAGAGGCTTTGGCGCGAGGCGTGGTGGCCTACTCATCGGGGAATCACGCGCAGGCAACCGCCATTGCCGCGAAGTATGTGGGCGCGCGCGCCACTATCGTGATGCCCGATGACGCGCCGCGCTCCAAGCTCGAATCGACGCGCGCACACGGCGCCAATGTGGTGGTCTACGACCGGCGCACCGAAAGCCGCGAAGAGATTGCGCGGAATATTCTGGCCGAAACCGGGGGTACGCTGGTCCCTCCGTTCGACCACCCGATGATTATGGCGGGCCAGGGGACGGCGGCAATGGAACTGCTCGAAGACGCGGGACCATTCGACGCACTCATCGCCCCGGTGAGCGGCGGGGGGCTGCTGGCGGGCTGCGCCACTATCGCGAAGGAAATGGCGTCCGGAATCCGCATCTTCGGCGCGGAGCCGGAAGGCGCGAATGACACGTTCCTCTCGCTGCGCGCGGGAGAGCGGATCGCAGTGCCGAACCCGGAGACGATTGCCGACGGGCTGCGCGTGCCGAAGCCCGGCGAACTCACGTTCCCGGTGCTCCAGGCCCATGTGGAACGCATTCTGCTGGTGAGTGACGACGAGTTGCGGGCGGCGGTGAAGTACCTGCTGTTGCGGATGAAGATTCTGGTGGAGCCTAGCGGGGCCGCGGCCGCGGCCGCGGTGCTCTTCCATAAGCTGCCGCCGGACATCGGCTCGGTGGGAGTAATCCTCTCGGGCGGCAATGTGGATTTCGAAGACCTGGTGGCGTACTAGACGTTTGAAGGCCAAACACGGGCAGGCTAAAGCATGCCCCACCAA
>CAIYHG010000062.1 GCA_903925975.1 uncultured Acidobacteriia bacterium
ATCGCGGCTAGGCATCCTCGATCCGGCGGAAGGCGTGGCGCAGCGGGCGACGTTCATCGTTGACCCGGAAGGCGCGATCCGTTTCGTTTCCGTAAACGACCTCTCAGTGGGCCGGAACCCGCAAGAGGTGATCCGCGTACTCGATGCACTGCAAACCGACGAGCTCTGCCCCTGCAACTGGCACAAAGGCGAAGCTGTACTGAAACCCGCGGTCTAACTCTGGCGCGGCGGGGCGCGCCAACACGTCCCGCCGCTCACACCAGCCGTATCTTCGAAGTCACTCCACCGATCGGCCCCTAATATGTCTGTAGATAGCCTACTTGAAGCATGTCCGGAGTACGCCAAAGATCTGAAGCTGAATCTGTCGGCCGCGCTGCGGCAACCGGAACTCAGCGAACAGCAGATCTGGGGCACGGCGGTGTGCGCCACCGTGGCGTCCCGTAGCGCGCCACTTACATCGGCCGTGTTGGAGGACGCTGCTACTCATTTGACGCCCACGGCGATGGAGGCCGCCAAATCCGCGGCCGCGCTGATGGGGATGAACAACATCTTTTGCCGGTTCCGCCATTTGAGCGGCAACTCCAATTACGAGACGATGCCCGCGCGACTACGCATGCAGGCCATTCGCACGCATGGCGCAGACCCGGTGGATTTCGAATTATGGTGTCTGTCCGCCTCCGCAATTAACGGTTGTGGAGTCTGTGTCGCATCGCACGAAACCGCGCTGCGCGGCAAAGGGCTCTCGGAAGAAAGCATTCTCGCCGCGGTGCGGATAGCCGCCGCTATTCACGGCCTCGCCGTGGTACTAGACGCTCGGTAACTCCCGCCTTCCAGTACCACAGGAACTTTCTCGGCGATACTTGTTCGCTTGGAAACCCGACAAGTATTCAGAGACGCGGCTGCACGGGAGATGAATTTCCGCTCTTAAGGCCATGTAACGGAGCGATTAACCGGGCAGTATTTCAGGATAATTGCAGAGGCGATTTGCCCCCGCGACGCAGTTGCTTCGGCCATCAAAAGTCCTAGGGGTTTTCCTGGACTCACTAGGGCTTCACGACCTACCGATTCCTGCTCGTTCCACTCGCTACAAATAGAGGCCTTAGTAGTGTAAGTACTTTTAAAATATGCAACTTATGCAGTCGTCTGCTTATCATATTCTTGAGGAAGTGAGCGTATGAAATTCTACCGCAGTGCGACAGTAATAAAGATATTTGGATTTGCCATTCTTGCGTGTTCCTTTGCGATGCCCGGAAAAGCCAACAGCGCCGACACGCTCAAGCTTGTTTCGTGGGGCGCAAATACGTGGGGCAATGTGGTAGCGTATCCCTACTATCTCAGCTTCAATAACAACCCAGCGACGGAGATGATGTGCGACGACTACTGGGATGAAATCGGCCAGGGTCAGCAGTGGGACGTGACCGTGCACTCGCTCACCCCTTCGAACATCGGTTCCCTGATGTTTTTCAGCGAGTTTTCGAACCCGGATAGCGCGCTCACGGCCTACTACGCGGCGGCATATATATTGACCGGCGTCCACGGTGGCACGATTGCGGCTAATTACGGGAACGCGGCGGTTTGGCAACTCTTTTCCACGCCCGCGGGCAAGACGATTCCCGGCGGCAATGACGGAACGGTTCAGGGGATTCTCACGGATGCGCTCATCTATGTGACGACGCACTCGAATTTGAATTACTCCGGAATACGCGTCTACACACCGACCAACCTTGGCTCTTCGAGGACTCAAGAATTTCTGGAATACGGCGTCTCGTTCTCCAGCCCAGTTCCCGAGCCGGCCACGTACGCCCTCTTCGGCGCCGGCCTGATCGGCCTGGCTGCGTTCGGACGGCGCCGGGCTCATCTCCGATAGGAAGCGAACGCAGATTCGCCAGCCGGGGCGAGGGGGGGTACGCGAGAGCGCACCCCCCTTTTCTTGGCGCCCCGCCTCAATCCGCCTGTTTCCGCAGGCGATCCACACGCCGAATGTAGCCGATGGTTTCGGGGAACGGAGGCACGCCGTTGTGCCGGTCCACAGAGGCGGGGCCCGCGTTGTATGCCGCCAGCGCGTGCCAGAGCAGGCCCTTGTATTTGACCAGCAGGTCGCGGAGGTAGCGCGTTCCCGCATCGACGTTCTGAGCCGGATCGTGGGGGTCGGCGCCCATCAAGCGGGCCGTACCGGGCAGCAACTGCATCAGGCCGATCGCGCCTTTCGGAGAAACCGCGGCGGGGTTGGATGCGGACTCGGCCTGCATTACCCCGCGAACGAGGGAGCGCGGCAGGCCGTAGCGGTCGGCCGCGGCATCCGCCAATTCTTCGGGCCCTGGCTCGGGCGCCCGTGGCGCCGGGCTGACGGCGGCGATAGGGGCCGGAGCCGGGGCCGGGGCGTCCGGCGCGAATGCCACAATTTGGGCCGCATCGAGTTCCACGTTCGACGCGCCCATGAAGAGCCGCACTCTGGCGCCATCGATTTCGTGGCGGTCCACGCGCAGTTGCCCTCCGCTAACGAGGACCGCGTATTCGCCGGCCAGTGCGGCCGGGGCTAACGCCAAGAGCATGACAAGAAAGCGCATGGGGCCTAACTGGATTGACGCGATATTCCCCTCCGGCGTGCATACAAACCCTCTGGCAGACCAGCGGCGCGCGGCGGAGCGCCACAGCCGATCTGCTATGTTGATTGGATAGAGTTTCCCCGTATGCCATTTAACATCCAACCCATTCGTGAACTCCTGGTGAAGCCGGCTCTCCCCGAGACCCTATCGCGGATGACGGATCTGGCATACAACCTTCTCTGGAGCTGGGAACCGATCATCCGTACGCTGTTCCGCCGGCTCGACCCCGCTTTGTGGCGGGATTGCGGGTATAACCCCGTGCTGATGCTCGGGCGGGTGCCCCAGGCCACGCTGCAGAAGGCCGGTTCGGACCAACGGTATCTGGCTCTATACCGGATGGCTTGCGAGGCTTTTGACGCGCGCGTGCGGAAGAGCGCGGCGCCGGAGGACGGCAAGCTGATCGCCTACTTCTCCGCCGAATACGGGTTAACGGAGTGCTTACCGATCTACTCCGGCGGTCTTGGCATCCTTTCCGGAGACCATCTCAAGTCTTCGAGCGACCACGATTACCCGCTGGTGGCGCTGGGGCTGCTCTATCAGCAAGGCTATTTCCGGCAATACCTGAACCCTGACGGGTGGCAGCAGGAGCGCTACCCGATGAACGATTTCTACACCCTGCCGCTCAGGACCGTGAAAGACGCGGCGGGGCAGGACCTCAAGGTCACGGTTAAGCTGCCCACGGGCCCGGTGGTGATCCAGGTCTGGAAGATCGAAGTGGGCCGCATCAGCCTGTTTCTGCTGGATACGAACTTGCCTGATAACCGTTCGCCGCAGGACCGCGACATCACCGATTCGCTCTACGGCGGCGATACGGATACGCGAATCCGGCAGGAGATCGTACTGGGAATCGGCGGCATGCGGGCGCTGAAGGCCATGGGCCTGAAGCCCACGGTTTTTCACATGAACGAAGGCCACTCCGCCTTCCTGGCGCTGGAACAGATCCGCCTGATGATGCGCGACGACCACCTGAGCTTCGACGAGGCCATCGAAACCGCCCGGTCGGGCAATGTGTTCACCACCCACACGCCCGTTCCGGCCGGAATCGACCTATTCGATTCGGGTCTGATGCAGTATTACTTCTCCGAGTACTGCGCCGAAACCGGCATCGATTTTCAACAGTTGATGGCGCTCGGGCGCCTCAATGTCTACGACCGCGGCGAGCGTTTTTCGATGGCCGTACTGGCTCTGAATACGTCCACCTACCGGAACGCCGTCAGCCGGCTGCACCGGCACGTTTCGCAGGAGATGTTCCACGAGTTGTGGCCGCAGTTGCCGGTGTGGGAAGTGCCGATCACTTCGGTGACCAACGGCGTGCACGTACCCAGTTGGCTGAATGGCGAACTAGCGTCGCTCTACGATCAGTACCTTCAGCCCGACTGGCGCGAGCGCTTCAGCGACGCCGGCATTTGGGACCAGGTGAAGGACATCCCCGACGAGGAATTACTGGAAGTGCACCGGCGCCGCAAGCGTCGTTTGATCGCGTTCGTTCGCTCCAGGCAGACCCAATCCGCCCTGCGCCGGCAGGCGCCCGCGGCCGAGGTGCGCCGCGCGGGCGAAGTGCTGGACCCGAATGCGTTCACCATAGGATTCGCGCGCCGCTTTGCCACGTACAAGCGCGCCACCCTTCTGTTCCGGGACGTGGAACGCCTCAAGCGCATCCTTCTCAACAAGGACATGCCGGTACAGATCGTGATCGCCGGGAAGGCGCATCCGAAAGACCAGCCGGGCAAGAGCTACATCCGCGAGGTGGTGCAGTACTCGCGCGACCCCGAACTCTGGAAGCACGTAGTGTTCGTGGAAGACTACGACATGAAGATCGGGCGCGAACTCGTACAGGGTGTGGATCTGTGGTTGAACACTCCGCGCCGCGGCGAAGAGGCTTGCGGAACCAGCGGCATGAAGGCCGCCATCAACGGCGTATTGAACCTCAGCATCCTCGACGGCTGGTGGGACGAGGCCTACGAGCACTCGGGCGGATGGGCCATCGGAGATCGCGAACCGTATTCGGAAGATCAGGACGCCCTGCACGCGAGCGCCATCTACTATCTGCTCGAAAACGAAATCGTCCCGATGTTCCATGAGCGCAAGGAGCAGACCCCGCGCGAATGGATGCGGCGCATGAAGCAGTCGCAGCTCCACATGAGCCGCAGCTTCGATTGCCGCAGCATGTTGCAGGAATACATGAGCCAGCTATACAATCCGGCTCACGCGCAGAAGCTCCGGATGGCGCAGGATAGCTACGCGGTCGCGAGGGAGAAGGCCTTGTGGAACGCACGCGTCCGGGAGGTGTGGGACCGCGTGAAATTCGCGCCTTCCGGAGCCGCCACCGCCACTTCCGTGACTACCGGAAAACCGCTGCCGGTCCGCGCGGGCATAGACCTGGCCGGGCTGAAGCCCGACGACGTGCGGGTAGAACTGGTGATGGGCCGCATCGATAGCAACGGCAATTTGGAAGAAACCGAAGTGCTGCTTCTACCCTTCATCGAACAGGAGGGCCAGGTTTCGATATTCGGTAAGGATATCATGCCGGAGCGCACCGGCCGCCTGGGGTACGCTCTGCGCGTCAGCCCCAACCACTGCGAAGATCCGCTTACCCGGCCCTGCTCCAATTTGGTGAAGTGGAGCCCGGCCTCCTGAGGGCGCCCGCCGGTTGCCGGAAGCCGTGGCACGGCCGCAAGCGGAATTCATAGGAACGCATGAGCGCCGGGATTTCGCGGTGAACGCCCAAAAGGCGGGTGGCGGGGCTCCATAAATCGCACGTGCAATTGGACCCATTCCGTGTTAAATATGTATTTGCAGGCATGCCAGGTTCAGAGACCTGGAAATGCTCCGGCGCTTCCGGCGTTCTCAAAAATCCCCCGGCAACTTACGTTATCTGCGGTACGTCCCTTTTGCCGGGCTTGCGGGGAAATTTCGGGTAGATATTCTCCCAGACGCCGCCGGCGGGACCGGTTTCGTAACGTTTTCTCGTCCGCTTAATACTCACGGAGCAACTTCCCCATGGACAGCGATCGCAAGTACCGACAACCGGGGTACATGGACATCGACCGCGATTCGAAGCCCGTTCGTGAAGGGCCAAGACCGCAGGGGCCCCGTCCTCCCATCGACATCACCGGTCCGCGCCTGCCGCGGTTGGTGCAGCATGTCGCGGCGGCGAGATGCTTCAACTGTTCGACTCCGCTACCGCCCGGAGTCGATTTCAGCGGCAATTGTCCCAAGTGCAACGCCGAGTTGCACTGCTGCAAGCAGTGCTCGCATTTCGAGCCCTCAACCCGATTTCAGTGCCTGAAGCCGATTCCGGCGCGCATTCCGGTAAAGGACAAGACCAACGACTGCGCCCTGTTCACGCCGCGCGTGACCGTAGCCCGCGAGGGCACCTCTTCGAGCGCGCCGCCGGTGGCCCCGCCGGTCAATGCCGGCCCTCCCGCGCCACGCAACGCGGATGACGCCCGGAACGCGTTCGATCGACTTTTCAAGAAGAGCTAATCGGGAGCAGCCGCGCTCGCCCCAAACGAGTGCGGCAGCGAACGCCAACTGGCTGGGAAACTGTGTTCGCGGACCGGAAATAATCCAAGCGTGCGCGCCGGCGGCGACGCCCGCGCGGCCTTTACCTGGAAGCGCTCGCCTGGGGCTTACTCAGCAGTTCGTTCATCTTGCCTCTCAGTTCCTCAACCGTGAACGGCTTCGGCAGCAGCGCGTGTCCCTTCTCCACTACGTACTTCTGCACCATGTGGGTGTTGTCGTAGCCGGAAATAAAGAGGACTCTCAGGTCGGGCTGAAGCGCTACCAGTTTGTCCGCCAGCATGGGGCCGCTCATACCCGGAGCCACAACGTCGGTGATGAGCAACTCAATCGGCGCGTGGTTCTTGTAGACGGTCAATGCGTGCTCTCCGCTATCGGCGGTGAGCGCTACGTACCCGAACTGGCCCACCATCGCCGCTACCAGTTTTCTGATCTCAGGCTCGTCATCAACGACAAGAATCGTCTTTCGGTCATCAGCAGACATGCACCCTGATTCTAGCCGCGAGCAGACCGAACGGCAACCCGCTTCCCGGGATCTGTGTGCTTCTAAGCACTTGATTGTGGGCCGCCGGGCGGCGTGCCCGGCGTGAAAATCAGGTCCGTTACTCCGCTTTCTGACCGCATCGCGCGCACGCAAGTTAAAATCGTCTCTTCATGGGTATCTCGACGAGCGTTGCGGAACAGATGGAGCACGCCTCCTGGATCCGCCGTATGTTTGAAATCGGGCTGGAACTCCGGAAGGTGCGCGGCCCCGAGAACGTGTTTGACTACACGCTGGGCAACCCGGACGTGGACCCTCCCGCCCAGGTGATTGAAGCGTTGCGGCGCGTGGCGGCGGAGAACCGGCCGCGTAGCCACGGATACATGCCCAACGCCGGCTTTCCGGAGGTACGCGCGGCGATGGCCCGCAACCTCGCGCAGCGGACGGGGCTGCCCTTCACCGGCGACGACGTCATCATGACTAACGGCGCCGCCGGCGCGATCAACGTCCTGATGAAGTCTCTCCTCGACCCGGGAGACGAGGTCCTCGTCTTGAACCCATATTTTCCGGAGTACCGGTTCTATGTGGAGAACCACGGAGGCCGCGTGGTTCCCGTCGAGACGGATGCTTCCTTCCAACCGGACGTCGGCCGGATCGCCGCCGCGATTGGCCCGCGCACGAAGGCCCTGATTCTGAATTCGCCGAACAACCCCACCGGCCAAGTCTACCCGGCGGAAACACTGCGGGCGATAAACGAAATCGTGCGCGAACCCATGGTGGTCGTATCGGACGAGCCTTACCGGCCGCTGGTCTACGACGGCACAAAACAGCCGGAAACCCTAAGCCTGATCGAGCGCTCGGTTCTGGCATGGAGTTGGTCGAAGGCCATGGCCATTGCCGGGGAGCGGATCGGTTATCTGGCGCTTTCACCGCGTCTCACCGAGCTCTTGCCGTTACGGAACGCCTGCGCCTTCGTGAACCGCATTCTGGGCTTTATCAACGCGCCGGCGATCTGGCAGTGGGTGGTGGCCGAGGTCCCTGACGTTACGGTGGACGTGGCCCACTACGAGTTCAAGCGCAACCTGCTATGCGACGCCCTCGCGAAGATGGGCTACGATGCGCCCCGTCCCCATGGCTCCTACTATGCCTTCCCGAAAACGCCCATTCCGGACGATATGGCCTTTGTGAATCTGCTGCGCGAAGAAGGCATCCTGGCGGTGCCGGGCCGCGGCTTCGGACGCGAGGGCCACATGCGCCTCTCGATCACCATTCCCGAAGCCGGCATCGAGCGTTCTTTGCCCGGGTTCGAGCGCGCCATCCGGAAGTGCCGCTGAGGCGCATGGTACTGATACGACTCAAGATATAGGACAAGAAGAGTCGGTTTTGTGATACGCTTCTAACTCGGGCGCGCAACCACATCAGCGCTGATGGTGGTGGTGTCTCTTCGCCGCCTCGCCAGGTTCGCCCGCTCGTTTTGCCGCTTGCCGCCGGAGAGAAGAACATGACCATTCGACCTCGAACAATTTCCACCTGGGCCGCCGCGATTCTGCTCATCTCCACCGCCGTATGCGCTTCCGCGCAAGTAGATGTTGCAGGAGAAGTCGCAGCGCGAATCCGGCTCTTGAACCGCGCCATAGGCGCTGCCGGATCGGGTAGCCCCATGCTCCGCGCCCTTGCCGAAAAGCGCGCCGCGCTGGTATCCCAACTGATCCCCCTGGCTCCGGGCGCCGCCGCCGAACTGGCGCTGCCCTCGGACGTCGCGGCGCAGTTGAGCGCCCTGGCGCCGCAGGCCGTCGAAGTTTCGGGAGAATGGACCGGCACGCTCGAACAATTCATCGAAGATGATTTTGAGCATCAAACCAGCCGGATTCACTGGCAGTTGCGCACGGCCGAGGGAAAGTACGAATTGTACTCGTCAACCGCCCCGCGCGAGGCGGTGGGAGCGAGCGTGAGCGTCAGAGGCCTCCGCAGCGGAACGCGCATCGCGGTAGCCGGCATCTCAGTGAATAATGAGGCCAGCGCCGCGCAATGCGCCGCGACAACGGGGGACCAGAAGGTCGCCGTGGTGCTGGTGAACATGCCGACGAAGACGCTGGATTCGAGCGTCACGAAGGCGGCCATGCAGCAGATGTTCTTCGGGGCGGCCTCGGGAGCCACGGCCGATACGGTCAACTCGTACTGGAAGGAAGCATCCTACGGGAAGGTTTCCAGCGTGCAAGGGGACGTCTTCGGCCCATTCACGCTGGCGCAGGATTATAGTTGCGACCAGACCGATGCCCTCACAACCGCCGCGGTGAAAGCCGCCGATGGCGCAGCCGACTTCACGCAGTACAGCAGAGTCGTCGTGGTTTTCAAGGGTCCATGCAATTGGAGCGGCCTGGCTTCGCTTGGGTGTACCACCATCGATTCGCCGAGCAAGGGCACGCTTCCGTATTCCGTGGTGTGGCTGCCCTCGGCTACCGCAAACGTCGCCGCGCACGAACTCGGGCACAATCTCGGAATGCAGCACGCCAGTTCCGACGACTACGGCGTAATACCGCTGGGACCGCCGGCACAGCCGGGCGTTCTTGGAGATTATGGCGATCCCTTCGATGTGATGGCGTCCTCGTACACGGTGAACGGCGAAGTAATCATGGGCCATTACTCGGCCCCGCACAAAGTTCAGCTAAACTGGCTCGCATCGGGCGAGTATCTGCAAACGACGACGAGCGGAACGTTTACGCTTGCGCCTATCGAGGGAAACAGCGGCGTGCGCGGACTCAGAATCCAGCGCGAGGCGGGCACGGATTCCTGGCTATGGGCGGAATTCCGGCAGGAGACCGGAACCGATTCGAAGCTTCCGCTTCTCAGGGCTTTCAGCAACATCGTTCCAACGGGTAGCACTGTCAATGTGTTCGACGGGGCGTTGATCCACTATGAGGATCCCGCTTACCCATCGGCCAGGGCGCGCCTGCTCGATTTCAACCCTTCCTCCATTCCCAACAAGTTCGGCGATGCCGCTCTGGCGGTAGGCAAGTCGTGGTCTGACCCGTATTCTCCCTTGACGTTGAACGTGAACCGCAAAGACTCGAACGGCCTCAACCTGACCGTTACGTACGATGAGCCTTGCGCCCAAGTGAAGCTAGACGGTTCCATCACCGCCTCCGGGGGGTCCGGGACGCTCACGGTGACGGCGCCTTCCACTTGTTCCTGGACGGCCTCCACCACAAACTCCTGGATCAAACTGAGCGGATCCACTTCCCGAACCGGAAATGCCGTCATTCCAGTTACGATTGACGCGAACAGCGGCGATCAAAGATTGGGCTCCATCACCGTCGCCCGCCAGACCACCACGTTCTACCAGCCCGGGCCGGGGCCCTCGGTTCTCAGCGTGAGTCCCAGCGTGGCCACGGGGACGTCAAATCTATTCACTTTCCAGTTTTCCGATTCGAAGGGGAATGCGGATATCAAGACGGTGATTCTGTCGCTCGGCGCCTGCGAGGTCCGCGCGCTGTTGCCCGATGCGAATCCGCTCTACCTTCGGACCGGCAATACGCTAAACCAGTTGCTCTTCACTCCGGGCAACAAGCTCTCGAACTCGGCATGCACGATTTACGCGGACGGCGGCTCCGTAACGGCCAACGGCAATCAACTTACCATTACTCTGCGCGTGGAAGTGCCCGCTTCAAGCAGCCCTCTGGCCGTATCGGCGCAAGCTCTGGATGGAAATAACGTGGGCTCGAGCCAAGTTCGGGTCGGAACCTGGTCCACTTCGAGCTGCACGTACTCGGTGACCCCAGGCGCCCGGGTGTTTTCGGCAAATGGCGGCTCCGCGTTCATCGTAGTTGCCACGCAAAATGGCTGCTCCTGGAGCGTTCTGGGGGCGCCATCCTGGGTGACGTTCGGAACTGGAACCACCGGCTCCGGTGGTGGGCAGATCGGCTATCAGGTGAGCGCCAATGCCACGGATCTGCTGCGCACTGCGACGTTTACGGTCGCCGGCGTGCCTTATACCGTGGAGCAGGGCAGTTCCAGCAGCATCCTTCTTCCTTACTCCGGTTCCCTGGCGCATTTGGCTACGGGCGGTGATTGGACAAGCGTCGTCACGCTCGTCAATACCGGCGCGGCACTATCCCAGGCGCGGTTGGATTTCTTTGGGGACGATGGAAGTTCGTTAGCGGCGGTGTTGAACAATCCGCCGGCGCCTTCAGCTCAGCGCCCGCTTCTGGCGAACAGTATTGCCCGGCCACTCAATTCGAAATCCATGTTGATATTGGATGTCACGGGCGGGGAAGCGCTGGCCACGGGATCGGGGCGGTTGAGCACGGGCGCCGGAATCGGTGGCGCGGCGATCTTCCGCTACAAGCCCAGCGGGCAGGAGGCCGTAGTGCCGCTGGAGACGCGCGACGCCGATTCGTATTTGCTGGCGTTCGATAATACCGGCGGCATTACGACGGGCCTGGCGATCTCCAATATCGCCAACGCCGCGGCGACGGTCACCGTGGTAGTGAAGGACGACAAGGGAGTGGAGAAGACCGGGGGAACCATCCAGCTCAAGGCGTTCGGGCACATGTCGGATATGCTGCCGACGTTGTTCCCGTCCACCGCCAATATCCGGGGCACGGTAGAGTTCAGGAAGCCCGCTGGCGGAAGAATCAGCGTGCTGGGAATCCGCGCGGCCGGTTCGGCGATCACAACGATACCCGTTCTGGCCAACGTAACCGCCGGCACGGGTTCGCTGGCCCACGTGGCTGTGGGCGGAGACTGGCAGACTACGTTCACGCTGGTGAACACCGGGACGGCTGCTGCCAGCGCCATGCTGGATTTTTACGACGACAATGGCGCCCCTCTCACGCTGCCCTTGACCTACGTGCAGACCGGCGCTACTAAGAGTGGTTCCGCCATCACCGAAACGTTGGCGCCGGGCGAATCGCGCGTCATCAGCGCCGGTGGAGGTCCGCTGGTGGTTGGCTCGGCGCAGTTGATCACTGCCGGCGCCATTGGCGGCTTCGCGGTCTTCCGCTATATTCCGTCCAGCCAGGAAGCGGTGGTGCCGCTCGAAACGCGCAACCCCGCTTCGTTCTTCCTGGGCTTCGACAACACCGGCTCGGTCTCTACCGGATTCGCGCTGGCGAGCGTGGCGGGCAACGCCGCGAACGTGCAGGTGGTCATTCGAAACGAGGCGGGCGCAACGGTTGACTCGGGGACAATTCAGCTCAAGGGCCTGGGCCATACGAGCTTCATGCTGCCCACCCAATATCCGAAGGCCGCGGGGCTCCGCGGTACCGTCGAGTTGATCACGCCGGCCGGAGCGCAGATCTCAATCGTCGGCTTGCGGGCCTCCACCAACACGAGCGGAGCATTCGCGATCACCACGATTCCGCTGCTGACGAACTAGCCGGCCAAGTGGGGCGGAACCCCTGTTCCGCGGCCGGACCCCCAAGGTCCGGTCTGCCCCGGGCAGGCCGTAACGTTTGTAGCGGCGCCGATCTGGGGATCGGCGCGCGGGTCAGGGGATCCGCCCCACTTAACGCTATCTCGCCCGGGTCAAACCCAGCGCGCGGATGCGCTTGTGCAGGTTGGTGCGCTCCATGCCCAGCACGCGGGCGGCTCCGCTCACGTTCCAACTGGATTCTTCGAGGGCGCGGAGGATGTGCTCCCGCTCGGCCGACTCCCGCGCTTCCTGAATCGTCGATTTCAAACCCGTCTCGCGCTGAACGCGCAGTTCCACGGGAACCGAATCGCGCGTGATCCTGTCGCCGGGAGTGAGAATGGCCATGCGCTCGACTACGTTGCGCAGTTCACGGGCGTTGCCCGGCCAGGCGTACGCTTCAAGCAGCGGAAGCACGGATTCGTCGAGAGCCTTCGGGCGAAAGTTATTGCGCGCGCAGAAATCCTCCAGGAAATACTCCGCCAGTTGCCGCACGTCATGCGGCCGCTCGCGCAGCGAGGGCACCCGGATAGGAACCACGCTCAGCCGGTAATACAGGTCCTCCCTGAACTTCCCCTGAGGCACCAGCGCGGCCAGGTCGCGGTTGGTGGCTGAAATCACGCGAACGCTGACGCGGATGGTCTGCTCGCCGCCCACACGGTGGAACTCTCCTTCCTGAAGCACGCGCAGCAGTTTCGCTTGCGAAGCCCCGTGAAGGTCGCCTACTTCGTCGAGGAAGATCGTGCCGCCGTCGGCCAGTTCGAACTTGCCGCGGCGCATTCCGGTGGCGCCGGTAAACGAGCCCTTTTCGTGCCCGAACAGCTCGGTTTCGAGCAATTCCGTGGGAATCGCGGCGCAGTTCACCTTGATGAACGGCCCCGAGGAAAACGGGCTGGAGTTGTGGATGTGCGCGGCGAGCAATTCCTTCCCCGTTCCCGATTCCCCGATCAACAGAACGCGCGCATCCGAGCCCGCGGCCAGGCTCGCCTGTTCCACGGCTCTGAGCCAAACCGGACTGTCGCCGATCATCTTCGGGCCGCCGCCCACGAGTTCGCGCAGGCGCTCGTTCTCGCGGCGCAGGCTGCCCTGCTCCAGGGCGTTCTTCACGGCCAGCAGCACGCGGTCGCGCGAGAGCGGCTTTTCGAGAAAGTCAAATGCGCCGGCGCGGGTGGCCTCCACCGCATCCGCGATGGCGCCGTGCCCGGAAATCATGACGGCGGGCGACGCCGACCCCGATTGCCGCACGGCCTTCAGCAATTCGATTCCGTTGCCGTCCGGAAGCTTGAGATCGAGCAGGTAGGCGTCTGCCCGGTAGGCGTCCGGGTGTCTGCGGAACTCGGCGGCGCTGCGGCAAACGCCGACAGCGTAGCCCTCGCGCTCCAGGATCATCCGCAGCGAGCGGCCGATATTCTCTTCATCGTCGACGATCAGTACGCGTTTCGCGCCCATTATTGGAAGCCGGCAGCAGCACGCGGAATCCCGCGCCGCCCAGCTCTCCTTTCACCAGAACGATATCCCCGCCCGAAATCAGCGCGCTCTTGCGCGCAATCGAAAGCCCCAGGCCCATGCCCTTCTTCTTGAACGAAATCGTGGGTTGAAAGAGCGCGGAACGCTCCTGCTCGTTCAGGCCCGGTCCGGAATCGTGCACCTCAATTGCCACGTTGCCGTTCGCGGCGGTGACAAGCCCCAGAATCCTGCCGCCCTCGCCCGCGGCTTCGGCCGCATTTTCCAGAAGGTTGGTGAGAATGCCCTTCACCAGATCCTGGTCGGCCGTAACGCGCGGCGCGGGCTCGGCCAGTTTGCACTCATAGCCCACTTCGGGGTGGGCCGCCTTGAGCAGCGCGATGCGCTCCTGAAGGATCGAGTTGATATCCAACTCGCCGGGAAGCACGGGAGGTTCGGCGGCGAACTGCGAGAAGGCGCGCACGCGCCGTTCGAGCGTTTCGATTTCATCCACCACGATCTGCGCGGCCTGCTCCATGAAGGCGCGGTCGGCTTCGTCGTAGCGCGCCGTCATTTCTTCCACGGTAAGGCGGATCGGCGTGAGCGAGTTCTTCACCTCGTGGGCCATCTTGCGCGCCAGCGATTGCCAGCTTGCAATCTGCCCCAGATAGACCAGCCGGTCCGTACTTTCGCGCAGCTTGCCGGCCATGTGATTGAACGCATGGATGGCGCGCCCGATCTCATCGTCGCGGTTGGTTTCCACGCGAGCGCCCAGATCGCCCGCCGCCAGTTTGCCCAGTCCGTCCGTGAGTTGGTGAATGGGGCGGCTGATGCGGTGGGCCAGGTAGACCAGCAGCGCCAGGGAAATCAGCCAGAAGGCCGCGGCCAGCAGCAGGTAGCCCGTTCTGAATCCGCGCTGCAGATCGCGCTCGCGGTTCTCCTTCACCGTCGCTCGGGCCTGCCCAATCTGCGCGGCCAGACGTTGCATTCCAATTTCGCCGAGGCTGGCCGAGTATGACCATACGTCATCGCCGCGCCGCACGAAATAGTCGAGCCGGTTGCCCTGCTCGCCCGCGAGGGCGAAACCGTCCGCCTCGCCGCCATCGGCGAAGCTGCGCACCGGCTCGGGCCACATGGCGCGCTCGGCCGCCCCGAACTTGGCGGGGGCGATACCGCCCGTGAGAGCGCGCTGCTTCAGATCGGTCCGCACGCGCTGATAGAACTCGCGCCCGGTGGCCTCAAGCGATTTCGAGATGGCGTCCAGATCGTTGGCCGAGGAATAGGACAGGCTGATATCGAGAAGCGACGTGGTCAGCCAGACGGTAGCGGCCAGCGGCGCAAGCGTCGCAGCAAGGAAGATCAGAATCAGTCTGTTGCGAAGGCGGTTCACCCGGTTCGAGCCCCGCGGCCCTGCGTGCGAACCATGTCGGCCAGACGCAAGAGGCCGCTGTTGAAGGGTCCCCAGTGCGGTTCGCCGGGGCCGGCTTTCCGGCTGAAAAGCTCCACGAAGGCGCGCAGGCTGATCCCGGGGTCGGCGAAGACGGCCGAGAGCTCTTTGGTCTCCGCGGCGCGGAGTTCGAGTTGGAGGTAGAACGGGCTGGCGGGGTCCAATCCCAATGTGCTGACGGCCATGTTCTCCAGGCACCAGGCTTCGGCTTGCGCGGCGGCCAGCCCCTGCCGGGAACGCGCCGACGGTCCGGGGATGGCTACCTTAAACCGCTCCTCCCAGATGTCGTAACTCACCACGAAGCGCTGCGGGGCCTGCCGGAGCGGCACGCTCTGCCCCAAACCATACAGCGAAAGGCGCGAGACGAACACGACGGCGTTCGCATCCTTCAGGCTGTCGAGGGGCTTGCCGGTGAGGAAGTGCAGGCTGGGAGCGATGGGGCGCAGGGTGTCGCCGTCATACATGACGCTGAAATCCGCCGCCCGGGCGCGGAATAGGGGGAGAGCCAGGCCGGCCAGCAGCCAGCTCCTCCGGCTGATTCCCTTTTCGCGCTCGTGCGCCGACATTCAGTAATTCATGCCCATCATAAAGATCGGATCGGCCCGTCCGCCCCGGACGGGAAACGCTACGGCCAGCGCAAATGGCCCATGCCGCACGCCCACTCCAACGCCGTGCCTGACAGTGGCGGGCTGCCCATCGTCCCAAATAGCTCCCGCGTCATAGAAGACGTCTAAGGCGCCATACCGATACTCGACGGAATTGTGGACCATCCGGTTTCCACCGGTAGGGTCGATCTCGAATTTACTCCAACCTCTGAGTGTGCTGCTGTTGCCCAGATAGTAGCGCTCGAATAGAGGAGCGGCGCCCGTGATGGCCCCGGCGGATACTTCGTCCGTGATGCCGCTTTTCCCAAACCCGAGAGTGTACTGCGCCCGGCAATAGTGCCGGACGTACGCCAGGTCACTCCCCAGGATTGCCGTCGCCGCGCGCAGGCTGTAGCCGGCCTGGATATCTTGTTGAGCCCGGGGGCCTTCCGAGCTGGCGTGATATTGGATGCCGGCGAAGGCGGCGTTCGCGGCCAGGCCGCGCGGTTCCGGTTGCTGGGTCTGAAAGCTCTGAAAGCTGGCGCCGGCAGTAACGGTCAAGGGCGAGGAGATAGCGAACGTGATGGAGGGTTCCAGATTGCGGCGCGACCTGTAAGGCGAGTACGTGCGGGGCGCCAGAGCCTCCGGCTGCGCGAATTGCGCGAGCGTGGCGCTATTCCACTGCTCGTGATAACTGTCGAACTCGAAGCCGAAACGGATACGGTCTGACCCGAGCCGCTTGTTCTCGTACCGGGCCAGCAGGCCCGCGTACCGCTCCGCGAACTCGTCACCGTCGCTTACCAGCCCTAACGTGATCTTGTTTCGTCCAGAGGAACCGGAGGCCTCTACGGAGCCGCTCCACCCCTGGTTCGATTGGTACAGGAACTTCGGAACGGAAACGTCAAAGCTCTTGCTCCGATCGCTGATTTCGAAGAAGACACGGACGTTTTCCGGGTTTCCGCCGCGCGCCACCCGGTGCGAGACCGTTCCGGCGCGAAATTCCTTCTTGAGGCGGCTTGCGAGGTCATCGAGAGCGGATGGGTCGAAATATCCGCCGACCAACGCCGCGAGGCGCTTGCGCATGCCGGCGCTGATCTTCTTGGCAGGAGCGGCTTTCTCCGCGCCGGGCAGGAAATCCATAGTCCATCCGTCGCCGGAGACAATCACCGCGTCAACCCGGTACCGCACGTTCACATTCGAACCCGCGTCCTTAGAAGCGGCAAACAGGATGCCGCCCCAAAGCAGGCAGGCCAGCCAGACGTACTTCATGCCGGCGGGAAGTGCAGATCGGGGGCCAACCGTAAGTATTTAAAAATAAGGAGAATGCTAGTGAAACCGTGTGACTTCGGTTCACAGGTGTGTGGGCCTCGAGAAAACGGACGAGCCAGGACTGCCGGTCTATAAAACCTTGGCCAACTCCGCGGCGAATGCGCTACGCGGCGTTTGTTCGCGCTGCTTGCCTCCCCGCTTCCTGCGATCAGGGCGGATCTGTGTGCGGTTGATACCCGGCGCTGCTACGGGAGCCGTTTGAGCGGCAGTTCCGCGCACTTCCTTGCCCTTCGGCGGTTGTGCCGGATTGGCGCGCAAGAGGCGGTCTTCAAGGGGGGCGCGATCGAAGCGGCGGATGATGGATTGCATCTCATCTGCCGTGGGAGCCTCGACGAATGCGAAGCCTTTCGATTCTTGCGTTTCGTGGTTCCGAATCACCTTAACGGAATCGGCCACCAAATCTTCGGCGGCCAGCCACTGTTTAATATCGTCTGCGGTGACCCAGGTTGGAAGGTTTCCAAGGAATACGGTAAAGCTCATTCAGTTGATTATTTACTCCGTCGGTTGGAATGTGCGGCACTTCAAGGGGAGGAATCCGATCTTCTGCCAATTTGATGGTAACAGACTCATGAACCTGATGGCAAACTCCAGGTGCGGAAATCGCCCCGAAAACGCCGTGAATGTCAAGAAGCGCGTTTGCGCGTCCGCCAGAGAACCAGAAGGGCGCCGCTGGCGAACAGGGCCGCCGTGCCCGGTTCCGGAACGCTTGCGGAGTCCTGGCCTAGTGCGATGCCCGGGCTGTCCAGTTGGCCGCTTTGAAGCGCAACGGCCTGCTCGAGCGCAATCGACTCAACCAACCCGCCCACGCTCAAGCCTCCACCGGATAAAGTAATCCGCATATCCTGGGCCAGCGTGTAGCGCTGCAAGCCCAGATCCACATCGGCGCCCTCGTTCCGCAGAACCAGATAGGCCAGCGGACCGGCGAAGATGAGCCGCGACAGCTCGGGCGAAAGTCCCATCGAACCGTACGCGTTCGATACGCGGCCGCGGTAGTAGGTTCCCGCAAAAGTCGCGTTCGCCAGCGCCTCGCCATCGAACGAGGCCTCAGCGGAGCCATCTCCCGACCGCAATTCAGCCGCGAAGTCCCAGCCATCGAGCGGGAAAGTCGAAAACGAAAAGCTCACCCGCTCCGGATCCGCCGGCGCCCCAAATAATCTCGCGTTGGTGGCGTAGCCCGACTCCAGGAACCCGAAAACCAGCGCCTCCCCGGAATGCAGCGTCACCGTGGACTGGTTCGTGACGGAAACGGTAGCAGCGACCGCCGGGACCGCCAAAATCCAAGCCAGCAGCATGTGGCGCAAGTTATTCATTCGCTTTGAATTGTAGAATGCCGCGTCGGCGAGCGCCAGCCCTTAGAGTACTAAGTGTCGTGCGAGGCTCGGTGCGGGGGTAGCGGCAAGAGGATATACTAGGCAAATAAAAGGCGAAGAATGGAGGATATCCAACAACAACTCGCCGACCTGCGGCGCCGCATCGCGCGGATCGACCGCAAGTGGACCGCAACGCCCCCGCCCCAGCCGGTGGCTGACCGGAAGCGCGCGGAATCGCGATCCTTCATTGAGGAATTGCTCAGCGGAGAAATCGTGCGCACGGCTTTCGGGGAGCATTTCGAAGCCGAGAAGCTGTGGGAGCGTCACCGCCGGCACGGCAGCGTGGATATTTCGGACCTGGCCGACCTTCCCGAGGACCTGCTGGACGCCCTTTCGGGCGGCGCGATCGCCCGGTCTCATCCATTCCGCTGGGCTTTTCTGGATACGGAAACCACTGGGTTGGCGGGCGGAACGGGCACTTGCGCCTTCCTGATCGGCGTGGGCTCGATCGAGCCCGAGGGCTTTCGCCTGCGCCAGTTCTTCATGCGCGATTTCGGCGAGGAGGCGTCAGTGCTGGCGCGGCTCCGCGAATATCTGGAGCGCTTCGACGTTCTGGTGACCTATAACGGCAAGTCCTACGACCAACCGCTCCTCGAAACGCGCTACCGCCTGGCCCGCGCGCGCGACCCGTTCAGCCGCATGGAACACCTTGACCTGCTTTTCGGAGCGCGGCGGCTCTGGAAATTGCGCCTGGAAAGTTGCCGGCTGGTAGATCTGGAGACTCGCGTTCTGGGCGTGGAGCGGGAGGGCGATCTGCCCGGCGAGATGATCCCCTACTGCTATTTCGAGTTTCTGCGCCGGCAGGAAGCCTTCCGCGTGGTTCCCATCTTCCACCACAACGCGCTCGACATTCTCTCCCTGGCATGCCTCACGGCGATTGTTCCCTTCGCCTTCCGGTCTCCTTCGGAGGTGAACGTGCGGCACGGGGCCGACCTGATCGGTATCGCGCGCTGGCTCGATCAAGCCGAGCGGCGCGAGGAGGCGCTTCAGCTTTTCCGGCGGGCGGTCGCAATGGGCTTGCCCGACGATCTGCTCTTCCGAACCTTATGGGATGTTGCGGCGCTCGAAAAGCGCTTGGGCCGCGAGGATGCCGCGCTGGCCGTTATCTCGGAATTGGCTGCGTCGCGCAACCCCTACTGCGTCCGCGCTCTCGAAGCCCTCGCCAAACACTACGAGCGGCGCGAGAGCAATTTTGCGATGGCGCTAGAAATGACGCGCGGCGCACTCGCCTTGGAAGACACGCCGGCCCTGCGCCGCCGCGAAGAGCGCCTAAAGCTCAGGCTGGGGAAGAACGCGCAACGGCTGCTCTGAATTTTGTGGACGGGCAGGCTAAAGCATGCCCCACCAA
>CAIYHG010000063.1 GCA_903925975.1 uncultured Acidobacteriia bacterium
CCCCATCATCGCCACAATATTTCTTGGTCGCCGCCCCACGCGATTCAAATCGTTTTCTATAGAAACACGCCTTAAGACATGGCCTTTCAACACCGTACAAGCATTCCCACAGATGCTAACCGGACAGCTGTGATTCAGACCCTAAAATCTCATTCAGTGTACAGCAAATGCTCCTACAGTGTTCAAGAATTGTGGTTCTTAGAAACCCTTGGGGTTGCGGTTTGCGGCTGTTTTCGGGGTAGAGCCCGTTTCAGCAGGACTGGAATACCAAAGTGGTTTCGCTAGGTCTGCGCCATCTGCAAGGCAGATGGCGTCCCCAGGGGGATTCGAACCCCCGTTACCGCCGTGAAAGGGCGATGTCCTAGGCCGGGCTAGACGATGGGGACCTTGCTGGCCGGAAAGACGCGAACATTTCTACTGTACCGTTGATCGCTCCCTAGCGTCAACCGCCCTGCCGTGCGCGGCAGCGGTGGCCACGGAGGAACATGCCGCCAATAGCGCCTGGGAAATGCGGGTTAGCGGCTGCACCTGTTCCGCCGCGCCCAGCCGAATCGCTTCGCGCGGCATTCCGAATACCACCGATGACGCTTCGTCCTGGGCAATCGTTCGAGCGCCTTTCTGCCGCATGCTGAGCAGTCCGCGAGCGCCGTCTGCGCCCATGCCCGTAAGCAGAACGCCAACCGCGAGCGCTCCCGCCGTTTCAGCCACGGACGTAAACAATACGTCCACGGAAGGACGCTGGTAGCAGACCTTGGGACCGCTCCGAACCGATACGAAATAGCCCCGTTGGCCCTTCCGCAGCAGCATATGAAAGTCGCCCGGCGCCACCAGCGCCCATCCCGGCTGTGCCAGGTCGCCTTCCTCCGCCTCCTTGACGCGCATGGCGCAGCTATCGTTCAGCCGGTTGGCGAAGGCGCGGGAGAATCCGGGGGGGATGTGCTGCGCGATCACAATGCCGCAGCACGATGCCGGCAAGCGCTGCAGAATCGCGGCAATCGCTTCTGTGCCCCCGGTGGACGCCCCTATGGCGATCACGGTTTCGGGCGACGGCGGCGCGTTGGTCTCGAGCGTCGGAGGCCGCCGGTTGGGGGCTTCGGAATGCGCGGGTGCGGGCGCGGGCGGTTGCTCCTCCGCTCTCTGCCGGCCGACGCGCGAAGCGGCCGCGGCCCGAATCTTATCCGCCAGAGCATTACGCAGTTCGCCTACGGAATAGGGGCCACCCGGCTTGGCCAGCACCTCCACCGCACCCGCCTGTAACGCTTCGATCGCCACCTTGCACGCGGGTTGAGTCAGGGAACTGATCACCACCGTGGGCAGCGGATGAAAGTGCATCAGCTTCCGGAGAAACGTCAGCCCGTCCATGCGCGGCATTTCGATATCGAGCGTCACCACATCGGGGGAGAGCGCAAGAATCTTGTCGCGTGCGATATAGGGATCCGGCGCGGCGCCCACCACTTCGATGTCCGGTTCCCCGGCGAGCGCTTCGGTCAGCAGTTTGCGAACGATCGCCGAATCATCGACGATCAGTACTCTTATCTTTCGACGCTCGAGCATGGCTTCACTTCCAGGATCGCTTCGAGCGGTCCGTGCCCCGTGGCAGCCGTGTGGGAAACGGCCCCCTCACTGTATGGGCCGTCGAACGCGCCCAGGCGCGGTTCCGACAGCCGGAACTCTCCCTGCGATCCGGTTCGGCTCAGCGCGGAGCCGCAGATCATATTCGCCAGCTCGCAGAGCACTTCGCCGGCCTGCTTCTCCTCCACCGCGCTTTCGTCTTCTCCCAGAAAATCGGCGGCAATGGCGCGGGCCGTCGTGTGCGGCACGCGAATCGTTAAGCGTCCGGAGGGCTCGCCGGCAAATTCGAGACGGGCCGTGAGCGGCGCATCCGCCCAATCCGCCGGACCGGGCTCTTCCCCATCCGCCGGAGCGAAAAACATCGCCTCCAACGTTTCTTGCGTGGATGCTGCCAGGGCGCTTTGAAGATCCGGCTCAATCATGCCCCACCTCCAGCGTCCTCTCCAGTTCGGCGCGCAGCATCTCGGGGCGAAACGGTTTGGTAACGTAGCCGCGCGCGCCCAAAGACATCATCCGGTCGATACGGTTCCGGGTGGCATCCGTCGAAATTACGATAGCGGGGATCGAGCGCAGCCCTTCGTCGCAACTGAGACGCCGCAAGAACTCTTCGCCGTCCACTCGCGGCATGTTGATATCGGTCAGAATGGCGTCCACCCATTCCGCGCGGAGAACGGAGAGGGCTTCTTCGCCGTCCGACGCCTCAAAACAATCCGACAGCTCGAATCCCGAAAACTCGATCACCCGGCGCACAAACAGGCGCATCGCGGGAGAGTCATCGACTATCAGCACGCGGTAAGCCATCGCTTCCTCCTTTCCGGGGAGCGGCAGGCAAGAGTTCGCGCTGCTCGCCGGATTCGTTGAGCCAAAGCCGGCCGCTCGCGATCTCCAGGCGAACGGTGCGCGAGCGGGCGCCTCCGACGGCTTCGGCGTGCAGCAACAGGCCCGCCTTCCACAAAAGGCGCCGCATCGCCTGATAGTTGCGGCGGCCGATCTCGAACACGCCGCCCTGATCCAGCATTTGAGCCGCGCCGGCCGCGGAGACGATCAGCCGGCGCCGGTTCGCGCCGCGCCGCTGGACGTGGTCGAGCAGCAGAGGGATTCCCGTATCGGCGTAACGGTAAGGGTTGTCCTTGCCGTGCGCGGGGTCAATCGCGGAATCGGGCAGCATGAAATGCAGCAACCCGCCCACGGCCGCTTGGGGGTCGTATACGGCCAGTCCAATGCACGACCCTAGGGCAAAAGTGGCGAGCACCTGCCCGGGCGCGTCGCCTACGCGGCAATCGGCCATCCCTACGACAATCTGTTCCATACGCCTTCCGGCTTTGACGGCCTGCGATATACAGCGGGACGAACGTACTCCAACCCGTGCGCGATCCGGGACAGGCTTTCCGCATGCCCGATGAAAAGATACCCTCCCGGTTCGAGATTGGCGGCCAGGTTCAGGACCACGCGGTGCTGCGTCTCGGCGTCGAAATAGATCATGACGTTGCGGCAGAAGATCACCGGGTAGGGTCGCGGCGCCGAGAACCGGTCCAACAAGTTAAACCGCGAAAAGGACGCCTGAGAACGCACTGCCGCATTCACCGAGTAATCGCCATTCTCCGCCTTGAAGTAACGGCTGACCCAGGCCGGCGGCATTCCCGCGCAACGTTCGGCCGAGTACACGCCCCGACGTGCTACGGCCAGAGCTTTGCGGGAGATGTCGGTTGCCGTGATCCGGAACCGATTGCCCGGAAGGGCGTCGTTCAACACGCAGGCGAGCGTCCAGACTTCTTCGCCCGTCGAACAAGCCGCGCACCAGACCTCGGCTTCTCCTCGTTTGCGCAGGCGCGGAACCACCTCGTCCCTGAGGAAATCGAAATGGTCCGGTTCGCGTACGAACGCCGTGTGATTCGTCGCCAGGGCGTCAATCAATGTCGCCAGCGTCTCGCCCGTGGCGTCTTCCGCCGCGCCGCGATACAACTCCCGGTACGAGCGGAAGCGCCCGTCTCGCAAGAGCCGCCCCAGACGGGCCGCCACAAGCTGCTCCTTGCCCGCCTTGAGGTCAAGACCGAAGCTCTCCCTGGCAAGCCGCCGGATATGCTCAAAATCGGCGCCCGAAAGCGGGGCCACCGCCTGTGCCGCCGGTTCAATGCCGCGCATCGTCGAGCCCCTCCCGAAAGAGCCTGTCCATATCGAGAATGAGCCCCACGCGCCCGTCTCCCAGGATCGCGCCGCCCGCGATTCCCGGAACATCCTTAAAGGTCTCGCCCAGCGTCTTGATTACGACCTCCTGCTTCCCGATCAGTTCGTCCACCAGTACGCAGAACTTACGCCCTTCCACCTCGGCGACCAGAAGCACGGAGCGCAGCGGATCTTCCGAAAGCGGCGGAACCTGAAACTTCCGGTAGAGGCGCACCACCGGAACCAACTCGCCGCGGATCAACGCCATTTCCGAACGCTGCTGCACCGTCCATAGCATTTCCGCCGTCGGCCGCAACACCTCTCGTACGGAAAATAGCGGGGCAATGTAGCGCTCCCGGCCCACGCCCACCACCAAGCCGTCAATAATCGCCAGCGTCAGGGGGACCTTAATCAGAAATGTCGCTCCGCGGCCCATGGTGGACCGGATTTCGATCCGGCCTCTCAGCTTCTCCACATGGCGCCGCACCACGTCCATACCCACGCCGCGTCCGGAAACATTAGTGACCTGCGCCGCCGTACTGAAGCCCGGATGGAAGATCAGGTTATAGACCTCCGCATCCGAAAGACTATCGGCCGATGCCATCAAGCCCTTTTGCACCGCTTTGGCTGCAATCCGTTCCCGGTCGAGCCCCTTGCCGTCGTCTGTAATCTCGATGACAACCTGGCCCGCATGGTGCCGGCCTTTCAGAAGCAGCCGCGCCACGGGGTTCTTTCCGGCGCGCTCCCGCTCGGAGGGTGACTCGATGCCATGGTCCAATGCATTGCGGATCATGTGCATCAGCGGGTCCGCTAACTCCTCTACAATCGTCCGGTCCAGTTCGATTTCCTCGCCCTGGGTTTCCATTTCCACCTGTTTGCCGAACTGCCGCGCCAGATCGCGCACGAGCCGTTCCATCCGGCGGAATACAGGCCCCACCGGGACGAGCCGCATCGCCATGGCGGTCTTCTGGAGTTCGGCCGTGATGCGCGCCAACTGCGCCATATTGCGCTGGAACCGTGGCGTTTTGATGGACCCGAGTTCCGGATCGTGCCTCACAAGCGACTGCGCGATCACCATTTCGCCAGCCATGTCCACAAGCGAATCCAGCTTGGCGGTGTCCACGCGGACGGCCATCGCTTCCGCGGCGCGGCGTCCGCCGGACCCTTCGGTGCGGACCGCTGCGGCCGCCTCGGGGGCCGGGATGGAAGGCGCTTCCACCGCTTCTACTGCATCCACTGCTTCAGGCGATTCCACGGCGTCCGGCGCTTCCACCGACGCAGCCATTTGCGCCAGATCCGCAGTTGCCGCCGCAGCCGCCGGCTCAGCCGCGAGCGCCCGAACCCGCGCAAGCAAAGGCTCATTGAGCGGCGGGGCCGCGGAGGCGGAATCGTTCAACCCCGATTCCACATGCGCCATCCAGACGCGCAGTTCGTCGGAGCTCTCTAAAATGACGTCCACCGCCGCCGGCGTTATGGCCAGCGTCGCGTTCCGTGCGCAGTCGAGCACGGTCTCCACTTCATGCGCCAACCGCTGGACTTCCCACAGCTCGAGAAAACCGGCCAAGCCCTTGATCGTGTGAAAGCCCCGAAATACCGCGTTCAACGCTTCCGAATCGTGCGGGTCGCGCTCGAGCGTCAAGACTTGCGCCTCGATCGTCGCCAGATGCTCGCGGCTTTCGAGAACGAAATCCGATACCAACTCCCGGTCCTGCGCCGGCGCAAAAGGCGCGGGCTGGCGCCCGGCCGCCTCCAGATCGAGAGCCTCCTGGAGCCTGATGATGCCGGTCTGCATCTCGTCGGCGGAAGTATTGCGCCCGACAATCCCCATCAGCGCCGCGGTTGCGGCCGCGATAGCGCCGGCCCGTTCCCGTTCCGCCAATTCGTACAGCCGTTCCAGGGCCGGCTTCCAGGGCGGGGGCGTGGCGCCGCCGGATCCGTCGTCCGGATCCGCCATGACCGCCTGGAGCGCCAACTCCCCAATTTGCCGCCGCAGTTCCGCTAAATCCGGCATGCTCCCTCGCAGATCTATTTTTCGATGATGGAATTGAGATTTCTCAGGTCTTGCGCCGACAGTACCTTGTCGATATCGAGCAGGATCTTCACCTTGCCCTTCACCTTGGCCATGCCAAGAAGGTATTGTCCGGCGGTATCCTGGCCGAAATCCGGCGTGTCTTCGATCTCGGAGCCGTTGAGCGTCAACACGTCCGAGACGCCGTCCACGACAATGCCCATGAGCACTTGCCCCGATTCGGCGCGCACCTGCGTGACGATGATGCAGGTGCGTTGGCTGTACTCCGCGGCGGGAATGCCGAACTTGAGGCGGAGGTCCACCACCGGAACGACTTTGCCCCTCAAATTAATTACGCCTTTGATGTGCACGGGCGTTTGAGGAACCGCAGTGATCTCTTGCAGTCCCATGATCTCCCTCACCTTCAGGACCCGTATCCCGAACTCTTCGTTCGCCAACTGGAACGTGAGGTACTTTCCGGCGCGCTGATCCGCCAGCGCCGCGGAGGCGGTCTCGCTCGTCGCTAACATGCTAGGCGGCATAGTTTCTCCCGTATTCAGACTTCCAGGGCGACATGGCCCGGCAGATGATGTGGAAAACGCGCTTCTTCGCTGGGCGCCAGACAGACCTTGACGACCAACTGCTCGCCTTCCCAGTCGAAGGAGCAGACCACCCACTCGGTGCTGCCCGCCCCCTTGGTTTTGAAGTTTCTGCCGTACACCACGGTGGGAATACTGAGCCCGAGCGGTCCCAGATGATTTTCGAGATCCGTCTTGACGCCTCCGATAATCATATTGGTCAGTTCGGCGACGGCATCGAGCACCTCGTCGTTGACCGACGTAGTCTCGGTCATCAGCATTTGGGAGCAGGCGCGGCACGCCGTGGCGGGGCTGCACGCCAAACTTCCGGCGCCGGCCCAGGAACCGGCAAGTCCGATGAACGAGACGACGCCGTCGTTCGCTTCGGGCGATCCGGTTTCGACGGCCACGCGGCACGGGCCAATCTGCGCCTCCAACATGGTGGAGAAGACCTGTACGGTCGAGGCGCTTATGCATTCGGCAATCAGATTTTCCAGTTCCGTCACGGCAACACAGCCTCCAAGAACCCTGTCAATTTCTCTTTGATCTGGTCGGCGGTAAAGGGCTTGCGCACATAGCCCGAAGCGCCGAGCCGGACCGCGTCGGCCACCTTGGTCTCGCCGCCCTCAGTCGTGATCATCACTACTGGGATGTGCTTCCATTCGGCTGAGCCGCGGATGGCGGCCAGCAACTGCAGCCCGTCCGAGCGGGGCATGTTGATATCGGTGAGTACCAGATCGACTTTTCTGGTCTTCAGGGTTTCGACGGCCTCTACGCCGTCCCCGGCCTCGTGAATGGCGCCGATGGACATGCCGGTCTGCCTCAGCACACGCTGCAGGATCTTCCGAATCGCAGCGGAATCGTCCACAACCAAGATGTCTGACTCCATTCGACTCCTTACATCCTATTCATCGGAAGCTCTGGGGATTTCATTAGGGCTCGGGAACGGGAAATCCGCGGGGAGGGGTCTACAGTTCCGAAGCTTCAGGGCCGATTAAGGTTGCGGGAGAGTTCCTTGGGCCGCCAACTGACGCAGCAGGAAATTGACGCCGTATTTCAGAACACACGCGACCGGAAGCGGGAGACCCCGGCGGCCAAATTCGATTTCCGCCGTCCGGACCGCATTCCGAAGTCGCAGGTCCGCGCCATCCACCTACTGCATGACACCTTCGTCAGGAACCTTGTATCCAGCCTCTCGGCCTACCTGCGTTCGTACCTGATCGTAAACCTGGTAAGCGTGGAGCAGCTATCCTAGTCCGAATTCCTGGATGGGCTTCCGTCTCCTACGTGCATGGTTTCGCTCGGGCTTCGGCCATACGACGGCAACGGCGTTTTGGAGTTGAACCCTTCGCTGGTATTCCCGATTCTCGAGATGCTGCTCGGCGGAACGGGGCGGACCTCGTCTGCGATCCGGCGAGACATGACCGAGATCGAACAGAAGTTGCTGGACGGGTTGTTCCGCATCGTTCTGCACGATCTTCGCGAAGCCTGGAAAGGAGTGACAGAGGTCGATTTCACCATCGAGGCGATGGAAACCGAACCGCAATTGCTTCACATTCTGGCCCCTAATGAAGCGGTGGTGGCGGTTTCGGTGGAGGTCCGCATCGGCGAGACGGTGGGCATGATGAATATCGCCATGCCGTCCATCGTCATTAAGATGATGCGCCAGAAATTCGACCAGCAATGGTCGGTCCGCAAGACCCACGCCAGCGCGGCCGAGCAGGCGCGTGTTCTGCGAGTTCTGCGCGAGGCGACGATGACCTTGGAAGGACGGCTTGGAGGTCCCACAATGAGCATCGCAAACCTGCTGGATCTGGCGGAGGGGAACCTGCTGATGTTCGATTACCCGGTGGGACGGGAGGTGGATCTGTCGGTTAACGGCGCGCTACGGTATTCCGGCCGGATCGTCGCGGCGGGGCGAAGGAGGGCCTTTCAGATTGAGGCGGCAAAAACGCCCCCTCAGGGGAGGATCAGGGGCGACCCTGGCCCGGACGGGAGCTCGGGCTCGCCAGCTTCAGACTGAGAATGACTCATATACTGCAGGAATGCGCGTCCCAGCTTCCGGCCGTTGGCCACTGCCTGTTCCATCCGGTGCAACTGGACGAGGATTCGTAGAATGTCGCCGTCTCGCGTACTGGTAACGCCTTGCCGCTCGTCTTCCAGGCGCATGTATTCCGTGACGGCCTCCTTGGCGCCGTCGAATACTCGGGCGGCGATGGCATTGGGTGGCCGGGTTTCGTACACAATGCCGCTCCGTAGAGTCCGGTAAGTCTGGATGAGGGATTCGAGCGCCTCGCGCACATCCAGATCCACGGCGCCGGGAGTACGCAGCGCGACCGCGGCGATGCTCGACCCCAGGAACGAGCCTAGCGCCGCGTGCTTCTCCAGAAACTCTTCGGATATTTCGATGTCGGCGTTCGGTAGAGATTCGAAATCAACCGGCGTGAAATGCTCATGCCTGCGCGCCTCGTTGAGGTATTCGCAGTTCAGCGGACACCTGATCGTGATCTCGCGCCCGGACCCGCAGCACAACGAGCAGATATCGCCGCGGACTCCAGGGCAGAACCTCCGCGGCCGTAATCCGTCCGTAAGCGCGAGGGAACTCAGCCGAGCGGCGGCATGCACCAGCGTTTCTGCGATTGCTCGG
>CAIYHG010000064.1 GCA_903925975.1 uncultured Acidobacteriia bacterium
CCCAAGGCAGGCGGTCGTACCCGGGAGCGTGGCTGTTCTTCAGCGCCGTCGCCTCGCGGACCGCTTTGAGAGCGTTATCGCCATCGCCCGCCATACTGTACATATTCGAAAGCTCCAACCGAAAAAGGTAATTCCTCGGATACCTGCTCAGTAACTCCTGAACGATGGGAATTGCCTTCTGGGGCTGGTTCTCGCGACGGAAGATAGCGCACAGGAAGATGCGCGCTTCTAGAGCGTTGGCGCGGCCATGGAGCGCCACATCCTGTATTGTGGCGATACCCTTCTCCCGGTCCCCGCGTATTCCCACCAGGAAACCCAGCATCCGGTATACGAATGACAAACTGCCGACGATGTAATCGTGCAGGCCCTGGACCAGTCGCGCGTCCACCATGCCGGGGTCGATCTCGGAGACGCGGTTGTGCAGGCGGCGGGCCGTGGTGGCGTCGCGGAGCGAATCGCGCCAAGCCTTCTTTACAATCCAGTAATAGTTGGAGCGGAGCCCGTAGGAAATACCAAGGGCGTATAGCGCCCGGGCGTCATTGGGCGACTCGTTGAGGCGGGCCTGCGCCAGAGCCATCGCGCGGGAGACTTCATCCAGGAAGAACTTTTCCGTTTCAGGAGAGGGATTGAGTTTGGGACGGCGCAAGAACGAGTTGTCGCCCGATACCAGTTCGCTTTCGAGCGCTCCGTTCCGGTACATCTCACGGAAGACGATCGTCTCCGCCAGGTGATTGTGCAGGTCGGGCGATTCGGGGTAGAGCGTGATCGCGTGCTGGAAAACGGCGGCCGCTTCGTCGAAATCTAGGTTGTAGAAAAGCTCGTAGCCCTTGTCGATCAGTTCTTCCTGCGCCGCCAGGGGCGCCGCGAAGGCAGCCAGGAGTAGGATTACAGCCCGCACGATTTCATGTTAGTCCCTTGCGCCGGCCCGGCGCCTTCCAGCCGGCCGAGAGCCCATTGCGCATGTTCGGCCACCACGGCGTCGCCAGACTGCGCCAATTTCCCGAGAGCGCCGCGGAACTCGCCGCGCCCGCTATTGCCCATCGCGACAGCCACGTTGCGCAGGAACCCGGCATATCTGGCCCGCGAAACGGGACTTTCACGGAACAGGCCGCGGAATTCTTCTTCGCCGATTTCCGCAAGACGAGCCAGCGGCGGAGCGGCGTGCAGCGGCTGGAATGCCGGCTCGGCCGTTACCGTGGCGCTGCCGTTCCACGGGCACACGTCCTGGCAGATATCGCAGCCGAATATATGGCGGCCGATGCCGGGCCGCATCTGCTCCGGAACGGCGCCGCGCAGTTCGATAGTGAAATAGGAGATGCACCGCCTGGAAACGATGGCGTAGCCGCCCTCCGGCTCCGGGACGATGGCCGCCGTCGGGCAGGCATCGATGCAACGCCGGCATGTCCCGCAGCGGTCGGGCGGCGGGGAATCCGGCTCGATCTCAACGGAAACCAGCAATTCCCCGAGAAAGAACCAGGACCCGGACTGCTGGTTGATCAGGCACGTGTTCTTGCCGATCCACCCCAGGCCCGCCTGCCGTGCGTAGGAACGCTCCAGCAGGGGGGCCGTATCCACGCACGCGCGCCATTCCAGTTCCGGCCCCAGCCGCGCCGCCAGGCTTGCGCCCATCCGCTCCAGGCCGCGCCGCATCAGGCGGTGGTAGTCTCCGCCCCATGCGTAGCGCGAAATCCACGCCCGCTCCTCATCGTGGAACCGCGTGGAGTAGGGCCAGGGCGCATTGTAGAGCTTGCCCACGCAGATTACGGAGCGCGCCGAAGCCAGCAGTGAGCGGGGGTCGTTGCGGAGTTCCGCGCGCCCGTCCGTGAGATACCGCATCTCCCCGGCGAAGCCGGCCTCGGCCCATCGCTGGTACCTAGCCCGGTCGCCCGAGGGAAGCGCCGGGGCCACGCCGGCCAATTCGAAGCCGAGCCCGCCGGCCAGTTCCCTAATATCCGCGGACTTCAAATCTCCAATCCCACCGACCGCATCAGCTCGATGGCGTTGCTCTTGCGCACCACGCCCGCGCGCAGGACGTAGTCGAAATGAATTTGCCCATCTTCGATGCGGTCTTCGAAATGTACGTTGCGCGCCGACTCGCCCATGGTTTCGGCGATATGCGCCAGGGCCAGATCGTGGGTGGTGATCAGCCCGATGGCTCCCCGGTTGACCAGCCCGCGAACCAGCGCCTCGGCGCCGATCCGGCGGTCGTGCGAGTTGGTGCCGTTCAGGAATTCGTCCACCAGAAAGAGCACGGGCAAGGCGCCGCCGGTCTGCTCCAGAATCTGCCTCAGGCGCAAGATTTCCGCATAGAAGCGCGAGACTCCGCCCTGTAGCGAATCTGTCACGCGGATGGAGGCGCCCACCGCCAACCGCGACATGCGGAGACGGTGCGCCCGCACCGGCGCCCCGGCCTGCGCCAGAACGGCGTTGACTCCGAGAGTTCGCAGGAGCGTGCTCTTCCCCGACATGTTGGAGCCGCTGACTACCAGGACGCGCAGCGGGTCGCCCAGCGTTGCATCGTTCCGCACGGCCCGGCTTTCCGGGATCAGCGGGTGCGCGATGCCTTCGGCCTCGAGCACGGGCCCGCTCTCGTCGAACTCGGGAAACGGATCGGCCGGATTTTCAAACGCGTGGCTGGCCAGAGAACAGAGGGCCTCCATGTCCCCCGTGGCCTTCAGCCAGCGCCGCACCCCGCTGCCCGATTCCTCGCGCCAGCGCTCCACCGCGAAGGCCAGGTGGGTCGTCCAGAGCGCGAAGGGTTCCGCCACCCGAATCAGCAGGTGGTCGCGCGAATCGAGGTACTGCATGATGCGGTCCAAGCGGGCCATGCGGCGCGAAGGCGGGTCGCCGTGGGTATTCAACGATTCCCGCAAATCGGCCAGAAGGGGCGAGCGGAAGTTTTCGCGCTCCAGCGCCACCAGGGTCTCCGAAAGCAGCTTCAACTCGTGGGCGGCTTCGTCCACGGCGGCAACCGCCGCGCCGACCTTGTGGCGCATGCGGTAGAGGTATGTGCCGTTCACCAATAGCGTCAGGAGGAAGAAATCCCTGAGGCCGGCGGCGGCCGCGGCCGGCAGAGTGAAGAAGCCCATCTGAGCGGCGTCGAAAACGAAGAAGCCAGCCAGGCCGGCGATTCCCAGGGTGCTCAACAGCCAGGCCGTTCCGCGGCCGCGCGAGAGAAGCGATGGCGTCTCGCCCCACGCGCCGAGCGAAACCGGATCGACCCCAGTCCGGGCCTCCTCGGCCGCAATGGCGAGCGACTCCCGCAAGTCTACCCGGGGCCGCAGTTCCTCCACCGCCTGGTTGCGAGCGCGCACCGTGGCCGGTTCGGCCGGTTCCAGCAGCCACCGGGCCAGAGTGTCTTCGCCCACATGTGTCCGGGCGGTACACAGCAATTCGAAAAGGGACCCCTTGCCGAACAGGTCCAGATCCTGCGCGTAAGGGTGGGCCGGGTCCACATACCGTTCGCCGGCGTCCCCGGCGCCCGCCCATCGGCCTTCCAGCCGGGCCAGGCCGCGCTCATAAAAAGTGGCTGCGCGCCGCCTGCGTTCGAGTTCCCGCAATAGGCGTTCATCGAAGACGGCAAGCCAGACGAAGGCAACCGCAGGCAGCGCGGTCCACAAGATAGTGATGGATCGCGGGACCAGAGCGAAGTAAATCGAGACCGCCGCGCACAGGGCCGCGGCCAGCCGCCAGTAGCCCAGAGCGCGCCGCCGCGCCTCCCGGGAGGCGATGCCGGCGCGCCGCTCTTTCAGTTCGGCGGCGTAACGCGACTGCGGATCGGAAGCCATCAGCTTCCCCATTCTCTCAAGGAAAGGGCGGCGTGGTCGGAGTCTTGAAGTAAGAAGATCAGGCCTTGTTCTTAGGGCGTGCCCTAGCGCGAATGCCTATTAGAGCGAGACCGGCAAGCATTATTCCGGCCGTGGCCGGTTCCGGCACGCTCGGCACGCCGAGATCAGGGGCGGCCCCGAGGGACGTACCAAGCAGGAATGTAACTTGCGTCACTTTGGTCTGAGCGGTTATCGGCGTCAGGCCACTGACGTTGATTACAAACGTAGGAGTGTAAATGCCGCCAGTCCCGAGGAGAAACGGGTTGTGCGGCCCATTTCCGGCAATGCTGCCCCCGGCAGCGTCATATTTGTTCGTCGCCGGATTAGGTCCGCCAATAATCAAGTCTTTCGGGGCGCCTCCGCCGACGCAAATCTCGCACAGGAAGAAACTGGGGTTGCTGACGCCGGTTACCTGGCCCGAAGTAATGGACTGGAGAATCCAAGAAGGCGAGGAATCAACGGTCGGACCGGTCCAAGACCCACCGCTTGCAACGCTTACGTCATACGCTCCGGATTTCGAAGCGAGCGTGCCCGAAGACGGAGTAACGTTCGACAGGGAAAACGCGAAGCCGGAGATCAACTGCGTCACGCTCGAGGGGTTGCTCAGGTGGTTCATTAGCTGGATAAGAATGGTCTGGTTTGTCGCATCCAGCGTGATACGGGCTTCCACGTTGACGTTTGTCAAACTCGGGGAGCTTGTGAAAATAACCGTGGATGCCTGGGCCCCCATGCTCAGGGCGAACAACATCGCGAGAATCGCTGCAACACGCGTCAAATGCATCAATCTGTTCCCTGACTCCACCCGCCGTCCTGCAAAACTCCGGTTACCGCCAATTTCATGCTATCGATTGTTAACTATCCAGGCAATAACCTTGAAGTCCTAGAAGTTCCGTTCTAAAGGGGGCATCCGTACCGTTACCGGCGGTATTCTATCTTGAACAGCCGGCCCGACCGACCATCGGCACAAACTAGAAGGCCTGCCGGCAAACCCGCTCCCCCGGGGTCAAAACGCACTCGCCCGTCATACTGAGACTAATCGGCCATTGCCACGCCTTTCTGTAGATGCAGCACGGGGGCTGCGGGGAGCGGAACTCAGTGGAGCTAAAGGTACTGCCTGATACGCCGGGTTTCCGTGGCTTGCCGGGGGCCCGGCAGGAGCGCCGGGAGCCGCCCGGCGGCCGCATGTTATATTGTTTTCATGCCCAGCGGGTATCTTCCGATCCTCATTTTTCTGGCTATCGCGATTGCGTTCCCGGTGGTCGCGATCATCGCAGCCAAGCTGATTCGTCCGTCGGCGCCGTTCGCGACGAAACTGGAAGCCTATGAGTGCGGCATCAAGGCCGCGTCGGACTCCCGAGGGCGTTATACCGTCCGGTTCTACATCATCGCCATCCTGTTCGTGATCTTCGACGTGGAAACGATCTTCCTGTTCCCCTGGGCCGTCCGCTATAAGTCGCTCGGCTGGTTTGGAGTGGCGGAGATTGCGGTGTTCCTGGCAATTCTGGTCGTTGGGTACATTTGGGCCTACAAGAAGGGCGCCCTGGAGTGGGTCTAGTCCCTTAGCCCGGCCGAAAAATTTCCGCCAGTTCCCCAAGCGATTTTGAGAGTTCCGCCTCCGCTGCGTTGAGAAACGCGGCCTGAGCCTCTACCATAAGGTTTGAACCCAGTGAAGCGGTCCTCCACCTACTGGCCTCAGCTCTACCTGTGCGTAGCCCTGACCACCATGGCGACGCTGCTCACCGAGCTGTCGCTGACCAGGATCTTTTCGGTTGTTTTCTATTACCACTTCGCGTTCCTGGCGATTTCGATCGCTCTTTTCGGGCTCGGCGCGGGGGGCGTCTTCTCCTATGTGGTGGCCGGCTGGAAGGCGCCGTTGTTCACCAAACTCGGCCATCTGAGCGCGCTCAACAGCCTGCTCGTGCTGGTGTCGCTTCTGGCCGCGCTCGGCCAGCCCCGTTCCCCGTCGAATCTTTCGCTTGCCGTGGTCTATTTCGCCACGGCGCTGCCATTCTTCCTTTCCGGGGCGATTGTCTCTCTGGCCATCTCCGACGGCATCGAACGGGTGAACCGCGTCTATTTCTTCGATCTGCTGGGGGCTGCCGGCGGTTGCCTGCTGCTGGTGCCCCTACTGAACACCTTCGGGGGACCGAACACGGTGATCGCCGCCGCCATTATGTTCGCCGCGGTAGCCGCAATCTGGCACACCATGGCGGATTCGGTAAGATCGCGGGTGGCGAGCGTGGCCCTCGCCCTCGCGCTGGTGGCGCTGATCGCCTATAACCTGCGGAGCCACGTCATCGATCTCCGCACCGCCAAGGGGATGGACCTGCCCGCCGAATCGTTCGTGCACTGGAACAGCTTTTCGCGCGTCGCGGTGGCCGCCGCCGCGGGAGAGAACCGCGAGGATATCCGCATCGATGCCGACGCCGCCACAAGCATCGCCAAGTTCGATTTCGAACGCCTCTCCGACAAGGACCGTGCCGAGTTGCTGACGCAAGGGCCGGCGCTTCCCTACGCCATACGCCCGGGCGCCAAAACGCTGATTATAGGCGCCGGCGGAGGCTGGGACATCGCGCGGGCTCTGGCTTCCGGCAGCCACGACGTCACCGGAGTGGAGATCAACCCGATCATCGCCGATACGATCATGCGGCAGCGGTTTCCCGCCAAGAGCAACGGGATCTACCTGCGTCCGGACGTCCACATCTACGTGGAGGATGGCCGCAGCTTCGTGCGGCGAAGCCCCGAGAGGTACCAGGTTTTGCAGGCGACGCTTGTGGATACGCGGGCGTCCACCGCCGCTGGGGCGTTCGCGCTCTCCGAGAACAGCCTTTACACCACCGATGCTTTCCGCGATTACCTTTCGCACCTGACCGATGACGGGATGGCCGTGTTCACCCGGTGGGGTTTTGACCCGCCGCGCGAATCGCTGCGGCTGCTATCGCTCGCCATCGACGCGCTTCACCAACTGGGCGAGGCCGACCCCTGGCGCCACGTGATCGTCGCGCGCGAGGGTTCGGTGAAGCCCCGGGGCGCCCGCGATACCGTGATCGTTTCCCGCAAGCCGCTCGTGGGCGCGGATATCGAACGCGCGAAAGCGGCCCTGGCGGCGGGCCGCATGGAAGCCATCTACCTGCCGGACGAACGCATCCCCAACCAGTTCACCGGCCTGCTGCATAGCGCCGATCCGGTCGTATTCCAGCGCAATTACCCGTTCGATATCACGCCGGTGAGCGATAACCGGCCCTACTTCTTCTACACCGTTCAGCCGCGGGACCTGCTGGCCTTTATGCGCAGCGCCTCCCGCGATAGCGCGGATTACAAGATCAACAAGGCAGTGCCGCTGCTGTTCGGCCTGATGGGCGTGAGCATCGCGGCGACGGCGTTGATTCTGCTGTTGCCCCCGGTATTGCTCGGAACGCGCCTGCCGCGGCAGCGTGGCGTCGTCGGGTTCCTGATGTTCTTCCTGTTCATAGGGGTGGGGTACATCCTCATCGAAATCGCCCTCATCCAGAAGTTCGTGCTGTTCCTGGGCCATCCCACTTACGCGCTTACCGTGGTGATCTTCTCCATGCTGGCGTCGAGCGGCGCCGGCAGCGGGTTGAGCCGCCGCGTCGTCGGCAAGAGCGAGGGCCGCATGATTAAGGCCCTGGGCTCGATCGCCCTGCTTGCCTGCGGCCTGGCTCTGGTGGTGTCGGCCATCTTAGGGCAACTGGTCGGCCTGCCTCTGGCGGTGAAGATGGCCGTTACCGTGGTCCTGATCGCGCCGCTTGGGTTCGTGATGGGCATGCCGTTCCCCGCCGCGCTGCAGCGGTTGGAGGAGTGGCACCCGGCCTCGGTGCGATGGGCCTGGTCGCTGAACGCGGCATCGAGCGTGCTGGGCTCGGTGGGCGCCCTGGTTTTCTCGATCTATCTTGGCCTGACGCAAACGCTGGTGATGGGCGGAGTCTTCTATCTTGCGGCCCTGGCGGTGGCGGCGCGCGCCACGGCGCGGCACGAACCGGCCCGACCGGCCGGCGACGGGCGCGTGCTGCTGGCGAAGTAGACTGGCGGGCCGGGGAGAGGCATCCTCGCTTCCGGCCCCATCGAGCGCACCCCCAGAGGATTCCAGTCCGGTCGAAGATTCGCTACCGGGGCTGGGCTGCAAGGGCTTTGGCGTACGCCAGATCGTGCCCTAGAATGTGATCTCCGAGCCATCTTTTCAGAAACTCCATAACATCCATCGAAAGAGCAAGTTTGCCGGAAGCGAACTTGCCCTGCAGGTCCACAACCTCTTGCGTCAGCTCCTTGTGTATCCGCGAGTGCGCTGGAAGTTGCGGATAGCCGCGTTGGCGCAGCATCTCCTCCTCAAAGGCGAAATGCGTTCTTGTGTAACGGATCAGGTTCTCCAGAATCGGAGCGAGAACGTCTTTCCCTTTTCCGCTGCCCATGGCGGCGTGCAGCGCGTTGATGAACCCGATTAACTGTTTGTGCTGGCTGTCGATAGCCGGCAGGCCGACGCTGTACTTTTCGGCCCAGACAAATAGTGGCGCGGTTGTTGTCATGTGTCCCTTATCGGCGAGAACCAGCGGTTCTACGGAGGGAAATTTCGATTGGGCGGGTTGCCCGGCTTCGCCTGCCGCTATGAGGAGGGGGCGGGGCGGCCATCAATCACCCCGATTGATGGCTGCCCCGGCGCTTCCCGGCCGGCGCCATAGACGCCGGACGGGGGACAAAAACTGCGTCGCGCAAATAGGCTCCTACGCCTTGAACATCGATTCGTCGATCCAGCCCGGCTTGGGAAATGGCGCCGCCCAGTCCGCCGGAACGCTGCCCACGGCCACCGGCGCGCCTCCCCGTTCCTTGTGCGAATAATACGCGGTGAGGAAGACCTCTGTCTTCTTGCGGACCTCCTCCAGCGGCTGCCAGTTCTTCTTGCTCTCGAAAGTGCGCTGCATGTCGATCACCTGCGGCGCGTAGCGATAGAGAAGACTATCCTGCCAACTGGGGCTTCGCACCATGGTGGCCGAGGTCTGGTTTTGCCTGCCCATGATGTTGATGGAGAAAGAATCCTCGTTGACCGCGCCCTGGAGGGTGCAGAGGAAAGGCTTCTGGCCTTCCCAGCCCTTGAAGAGAAACGTTTGCTGCACGTAGTTGGCCCGGTCCGGGTTATCGGTGATCAGCGCGACCTTTTCCACGTCATATCCCAGGATGCGAAGCAGCATGGTCTGGGTATGCCAGTGCATGGGGAAGTCGCCCGAGTTGCACGTGGCCTGCACGCACTGAATGGGCGCGACGTTCTTGATTCTCGCCTTGAGCGTCGGCACTTCGTTATAGTGCTCGTGCTTGGCGGTGGCGATGATGGCCGTGCCGTGCTTTGCCGCGAGGTCGAGGATGGTATCGATGTCGCGCATGCGATAAGAAAAGGGGCGGCTCAGGTAAATGGGGATGCCCGCTTCCAGGTAGGGCCGCGCGAGCAGATGATAGTAGGGCGCCTCGTTGTAACCGCCGAAGATGACGCCATCCACCTGTCCCACCATGTCGTCATATTTCTTTACGGCGGTCGCCCCCAAACGGTCGGCGTACTTCTGCGACACCACCGGGTCCACGTCCCAGACATGAGTGATGTCCATGTTGAGGAACGGAGTGCCGAAATTGCCTCTTTGGCTGTTCGGCGCCTTATCGGGAGCGATGAGGTCCGACCAGCAGTAACTGGTGAACGAGGACGAGCCCACCCCGTGCGCGCCGATGCGCAGCCTGCGCGCCGGCGCCGCAGCCTTGGCCGCGGGAGTGGAGACTAATGATGCTGCCGCCACGCCGGCGGCCGTTCTCAGGAACGTACGGCGGGCGGATTCCTTCAATTCGTTGTCTGCCATTTAAGCCTCACCTCAAATGTTCTATAGCTCACCTGACCGGTTGCGCTGCTGCTGTCCAGAATACGCCCCTGCGGCTTCGGCCAGCAACGCAATAGTCAGGACCAATCGGGGCAGGAACCAATTCAGCAAATTGGATTCCGTCTCGCCCGGTATCGCTCGCCCGTTATGGTAACGCCACGATCCGTCTAAGTCGAGCCTACTCGACTGCCAGATTCATGGTTCTTAGCGCTAACTCCGGTCCCGTGGAGTGCGTGGCCGTGATCTCAACGACATAGGCGCCGGGTTCCAGTTTCTTCACCGGCAGATTCATGGCGATGGGGACCACGGGGCTGTTTCCGGGTTCTGGAACAGGCGCTATTGACCCTGCAAGCCTGGGATTGACTTGCCTGGAGCCCGATATTACATTCGTCTATATGCAGGGAGCATGCCTCCGAGGCTTCGCTCGCTCTGGCGAGCTTGCCGACTCTGCCTCGTCCGATAAGGAGAAAACGATGTCTATTCAGACCGCACGCAGGGCCATTCAGGCCATGCTTGCCGCCGCCCTTTTGCTCGCCCCGATGGCGGCTCAGCCCGCCCAAAAGGAAGTTTCCCTGCTTCCCGATGCCAGTCTTAAGGGCTGGCACGCTGTGGGCGATGCCAATTGGAAAGTCACGAAGGGCGTTCTGGAAGCGACCACCGGCAGCGGCTATCTGATGACGGATGCCTCATACAAGAACTTCGAGCTCAGCCTGGAAATATGGGTTGACGGGCCCGCCAATAGCGGCGTGATGCTCCGGTGCCAGAATCCCAAGGAAGTGGGCCTTGAGAACTCCTACGAGGTAAACATCTTCGATACCCGCCCCGACCAGAGTTTCGCCACCGGCTCCATCGTGAACGTAGGCGCGCCCAAGACTCCCATCAAAGCGGCCAACAAGTGGAATAAGATTCAGATCACGGCGAACGGTCCGCATCTGGTGGTAGTGTTCAACGGCGTTAAGACGGTAGACGGTACCGATACGAAGTTTGCCGAGGGATCTCTATCGCTGCAGCGCCTGGCAGGCGTTGTCCGGTTCCGCAACGTGAAGCTGAAGGTGCTGTAGGACGCAGGCGGCGCGAAGTCAGCCTGCTTCGGTACGGGTATCTCATCCGAACTCGCACCTGCGATAATGGGGCGAGGCTGATCATGCAGGTGACCAATTTCGAGCGCATTACGGTAAATCCCAACCAGATGGGCGGGGTCCCCTGCGTTCGGGGGCTGCGCATTCCTGTTGCTACCGTGCTTCGGATGCTTGCGGGCGGTATGCCCGAGCGGGAGATCCTCTCCGAGTATCCCGATCTTCAGATCGACGACATTCGCGAGTGCCTCCGGTTCGCCGCGGTCTCCGCGATGGAACGCGATCTGCCTCTCTCGCGAATCGCGTGAAATTCCTGATCGATAATGCGCTCTCGCCGGAACTCGCCCACCTCTTGAGAGAAGCCGGGCACGATGCGGTTCACGTGCGGGAATACGGTCTCCACGCGGCGGAGGATCCTATCATTCTGGATCGGGCCGGATTGGAGGACCGGGTACTGATTTCGGCGGACTCGGACTTCGGCATTCTGCTGGCGACTTCCCGCCGCACAAAGCCGTCCTTCGTACTCTTCCGCGAACCCGAAGCCATCCGTGCCGGCGACTACGCGGGCACGATCCTGGCCAACCTCCCGGCCATCGAGAGCGAACTTCTGGCCGGGTGCATCGCTACTTTTCGTCACGGCCGAATTCGCGTCCGCAGCCTGCCACTCGGCGGCGCGGAGTAACCAGTTTGCGGCTCAAAGTTGTCCGCTGCTGGGGGCAAAGGGCAGCGTCTCATCCCCCGAATCTACTGGCCCGTGGTCTTAATTGGTTGCCCGGTTTCTGGGAAGCCGGGACGGATTACCGCTGGTGCTCCGCCCCGGTTCCAGCCATCTTCCGGTCTACCGCGCAGCCGGCGCGGCTGCTTTCGGCATGCTGTAGAAATCGTACGTCAGCTTCCAGGAAGTTTCCTTGCCCGGATCGGCCTTCACGTCTACGTAAGCCTCGGGGCACACGGTGGTCCGAACGGACCAGAAGTGGACCCGGGACAGCGGGTGGTCGCCGGTGATCCGGACGCCCGCGCCGGTCTTGTTGTTTTCCACTTTAATGTCGAAGTCTTTGGGATCAGTCAGGCTGAAGCCGTCGAGATAGATGCTCGCAGTCCGATTGTTAGGACCTCGAGCGCCACCGGGAGCCCCACCAGGAGCGCCGCCCGGACCTCCAGCCTGAGCTCCCCCAGGACCGCCACCAGGAGCGCCAGCCTGAGCCCCGCCAGGGCCGCCAGCCGGAGCCGCGCCTCGATTCCCACCCGGAGCGCCACCAGGAGCTGCGCCGGGAGCCGGAACCGGGCTCGCCTCCAGTTCCTTCAAGTAGACGATCTGGTTGCCCCTTACCTCGGCCAATCCGGTCATGTCGCCGGAGACTGGCTTGATTGCGAACGGAAACGTCACCGTGAAGTCAGGGCCAGTCGGTTGCGTATCCAGCATGAAGAAACCGTGGTTGTAGACGTCGGTTGCGATCGCCTTTGTGCCGGTGTTCTTGATGTTGTGCTCAATGGTCATCTGCGTCTTGCCTGGCGTCAGCCGCACGGTCTTGGTGTAGACGTAGCCATAGCCCGATTTCGGATCGGAAAGCTCATGCCGGAACTCGACGAAATCAGCCCCTTTGCGCACGCTCCACTTACCGCCGTCCAGGAGTTCGTACGCGGTGCCGATTCTGTACGCCTGTTCTTCCGGCCGCTTGAGCACGCCGACGCCGATCTTTACGAATGTTTCGCCCGGTTTCGATTCCTTGTAGTTCAGCGGCGTGTAGTCTTCCACCGGCCCGGTGATCGCATCGCTGATGTGCGGGTCGTAGCGCGGGAACCACTGTCCGAAGTAGCTGTGCCCGTTGGCTTCCAGGCTCAAGACGGAGCCCGACCAATCGAAACGCACGGCCCGGTAGTAACCGTCCTGGGGGTCGGGCAGAGTCAGCTTGGCGCGGACCGTCCCGTTGGTGATGTCAGCCGTGGGCGGGTCCGCGGCAACCGCCACGAACGCGAGGCCCAATAGAAGTCCCGCTATAATCGCTTTCCTCATCGTCGAATTCCTTTCCTCGCTGCCGCGCTGTGGCCTGGTGCAGCGCCCTAACGGAAATCGCAGGCCCGCTTTGTCCGCGAAGGGTTCGGCCCGGTGTGATCACCGATCGTGCGGCCCGCGGCCTCGAAGGGGCGGCTCCACTTATATAGCTGGAACTCCCATTTTCGGACTCCCGTTGCCGTTCAGTATAACGCCAAGCCTAACTCAACACCTGCGATCATGGGGCGAGGCTGATCCAGGCAGGTAACTAATTTCGCGCGAATTACGGTCAATCCGATTGGAGGGCGTGATGGTAAACGCTCCGTGTGTGCCCGTGTTTCAACCCGTGTGAATGCAGGCGCCGACTGCTAAAATGCGCCGTCGTGTTCTTCGAGATTCGCGGGGCCATCACCGAGATCGAAACCTTCTCTGTTGGCAATTCGATTCGTGAGCTTCCCCGGCTCAGGAAATTCTACGGAAAAGGGCGCTGGCGAAAGCGAAAAGGCATCGCTGCGGTGAAGCTGCCAAATGGTACGATACGACAAGCAGAGCTTCACTGGTACGAAGCAACTGGAATTGGCAGGAAGGAACTAAAGATCAAGCGCTTGCTGGATTGAACATGCCGTCACGCCGCTCCAAACCGCGCCAGTATGCAGTCTGTCTTAAGAACGCAGGCTTTCCAGCCTCGCTTGAGGTCAGAAAGCTGTACCCTGTCCTGGACGATTCCGACGCGGAAGCGAATAACCTGATCCGCGTGATTGACGAATCCGGCGACGACTACCTCTACCCCGCCCGCCTCTTTCAGCGCCTCACCTTGCCAGCCGAGATCCAACGGGCGCTACGGTTGGCATCCTAGCGGGGAGAAGCTTCCGCCCGGCGGGCCTGAAGAAGTCTCATCACCGTGTTCCCCGGGTTCATCAGCGTCCCAGCGTATCCACAACCTCCTTCGCCACGAAGTACACGAAGATGATGGTGGCACCAATTTCAACGGCGAGGAACTTAAGCTTGCCAAGCAAGTCGTGCAGTTTGCGCCATCTCATCACTTGCCCCCCTCCGGCTTCAGCGCCTTCGCCAGTTTCTCGCGGAAGAGGCTCTTGTTCGGCTCTTGTTCGGCTATCGCCTCCAAAGCGTCCGCCAGGAAATCAACCGCTTGCACCTGGTCTGCCACCTCCTTGACCATCTCGGTGCCGTCCTTGACGAGCTTCTCCAGAAGTTCCGGGAATCTCTTGACGGCCCTGACGCGGAGTCGGCGCGGGGACTCACCGAAAGGCCATTCTGTGCATTCCTCACCGTCAGGATCGCGCAAGTCGCCCGAGACGGTCCGAATCGCCAGACACCACTTGCCGCTCAGCTTGGCGAACCCAACGTCCTCGCTCGAATATCGGGCGCCATCCGGCGAATTGCTCTCGCTGAAGCTGACCCAGCTGGAAACGCCAAGTGGATGCTTTTTGAGGAGCGATTCGATCCTGCTCGCCGAAGCGTTCAGCCTATCTGATTCTCTGTTGAGGGAAGTCGTGACAACTGGAAGTTGCCGGTAGGAATCCTGCAAGCGCCGGACGAGGTCGTCCTTATTGTCCATAAAAGTCTCCTTGTTGCGGCCGATCCAGGTTTCGCCCAGAACGGCAGTGTCGGAATTCACCGACGCGGCGATGATAGCATAGAACTTCCAGGAGATTCAATTCCACCATATCGCAGTGGCTGCTACACAGCCGCGTTGGTTGCTATCAGCGGCTCTCGATTCTCACCCCGTTGCCAATTAAGCAGTCCCGTCTTCTCCCAGTCGGATCGGCACTGGGTGGCGGATTTGGTTTCGCAGAAAATGCTCTATACTGCTCGCAGGCACGGGCGACTGATTCTGGCTCTGGATCAAAGGACAAGGACAAACAGAGGACAAGAAGGGGACGCACTTCGGCAATTGGGTGACGGAAAAGAAACTCCCGAGCCGCGGGAGTTTCGTCGCCAGCCAGTAGATTACGGCGTCGCGTGTGCCCTGAGGCCACGACGAAGGGTGGACGATTGTGATAAACATACTCGACTATTCAGAAGCGCTTCGGGAGCACCACTCACTTACATATCTCAAGCCAGGAGAGGCCAGTAAGTGGTTCGAAAGTCCCGGGCGATGCCCGTATTGCTCGACCGACTGTCGGATTGTCCACGAAGATGACTCTAAGAATATCGAAGGCGATGACTCTGCATCCCATCGCTTCGACTCCGTCACGGTGTATTCGTGCGCCTGCGGCTGGTGGGATATCGCGTACGACGAATGGACCGGCCACGACAGTGTTGACCCTGTGTTGGAATGGCGGACCGCGATTCATGGAATCCTCAAGCGATACGATGTTTCCAGTCTCGAAGTGCCGATGGACGTTCTGCGCCGGGACGTCGCACGCAAGGCGATGTTGCTGCATGATCTTCATCCGACAAAGATGGAGCAGCTTGTGGGATCGGTACTTTCTGATTTCTATCCCGGATGCAAAGTCCACCATATTGGCCGGTCGCACGATGGAGGTATCGACCTCGTCATGGTACAGTCAGACACCCCGGTAGCTATACAGGTGAGACGGCGCGAGAGCCCAGCTCACACAGAGCCGGTCAGTGCGGTGCGTGAATTCCTTGGTGCCGTCCTCCTGTCTGGCAGCGATGCTGGCATCTACGTCACCACGGCCGATCATTTTTCGCGGCCTGCTATCGACGCGGTGGGAACTGCGTTAGCCAAGAAATTGGTGCGCCGGTTTGAACTTTGCGATAAGGATTCCTTCGTGAGCATGATCCAGACAACAGCGGGCAGGCTCCCCACTTCCTGGGAGAAGCACCTGCCAAGCCTCCAGTGGAAGTGAAGCGATCTATACTTCAAGATGGTTGGCCTTTGTCGGCCATGGAAGAGCCATGGGCAGTTAGGTGATGCCGAATTGGGGCGCGGCACAGTCTCAGAGCACACCCCGCAAGTATCGGCCGGTATAGGACGCTCTTACTGCCGCAATCGCCTCCGGCGGTCCCGCCGCAACCACTCGTCCTCCGGCGTCGCCGCCTTCGGGGCCTAAATCAATTACCCAGTCGGCGGCTTTGATTACGTCCAGGTTGTGCTCGATTACGATCACGCTGCCACCCTGGTCGATCAGGCGCTGCAAGGCGGTTAGTAACTTGGCTATGTCGTCGAAGTGCAGGCCGGTGGTGGGCTCGTCCAGAATGAAGAGCGTACCGGCGCAACTTGCGGGGGTCAGGTGCGCGGCCAACTTGACGCGCTGGGCTTCGCCGCCGGAGAGGGTTGTGGCGGATTGGCCCAGGCGAAGATAGCCGAGGCCGACTTCATCCAGAACTTTCAGGCGGTCGGTCAGGCGCGGAACTCCGGTGAAGAAGATGATGGCTTCGCGCACGGTGAGTTGCAACGCTTCGTGGATATTCAGGCCGTTGTAGCGGATTTCCAGGATGCCGCTTTTGAAGCGCGTGCCTTTGCAGTCTTCGCACACCAGTTCCACGTCGGCCAGGAACTGCATCTCGACTGTGACAGTGCCGCCGCCCTGGCACGTTTCGCAGCGGCCGCCGGGAATGTTGAACGAGAAGTGGCCGGGCGCGTAGCCGCGGCGGACGGCTTCGCGGGTGGAGGCGAAGAGGGCACGGATGGCGTCGAAGGCTTTGATGTAAGTGACGGGGTTCGAGCGCGGCGTGCGGCCGATGGGGGATTGGTCGATCATCACCGTGCTGGCGATGCGGTTGGCGCCGTCTACTCGGGCGCAGGTGGGGGCGGAGGGTTCCGCGGGGAGATCGTCAGCGGAATCTTCCAGAGACGAGGGCGGGCCTTCCGGTCCGCCTGGTAAGGCCGCACCGCCTACCCCACTCTTCTGCGCGGCTTCCAGGGAGCGGAAGATTACGTCGTGGACTAACGTGGATTTGCCCGAGCCGGAGACGCCGGTTACGGCTACCAGTAGGCCTAGGGGGATCTCGACGTCGATGTTCTTCAGGTTGTGCGCTCTCGCGCCGGAGAAGCGTAGGGTCTTCCTGGGGTTCACCTCGCGGCGGGTGCGCGGGGCGGAGACTTTCAGGTCGCCGCGCAGGTAGCGGGCGGTCAGCGATTCGTTGTGGCCGGACTGTAGGGCATCGAGAGGTCCTTCGAAAACGATCTCGCCGCCCTGCTCGCCCGCGCCGGGGCCCATGTCTACTATGTGGTCGGCGGCGCGCATCACCTCGGGGTCGTGTTCCACCACCACGATGGTGTTGCCCAGTTCGCGCAGTTCTTCCAGGATGCGGATCAAGCGGCCGGTATCGCGGCTGTGCAGACCGATCGAAGGCTCGTCCAGCACGTAGCAGGCGCCCACCAGGCGGGAGCCAAGCGACGTGGCCAGTTGGATGCGTTGGGCTTCGCCGCCCGAAAGCGTGGCGGCCAGGCGGTCGAGCGTGAGATATTCCAGGCCCACGTCGTTCAGAAACTTGAGGCGCTGGCGGATCTCCACCAGGATCTTATCCGCGATGGCGCTTTCCTCGGGCATGAGCGCCAGCGTCGTGAAAAAGCGGTACGCCCCGGCGATATTCATGCGAGCGATCTCGCCCAGGTTCTTACCGGCCACCCGGACGTAGAGCGCCTCTTTGCTCAGGCGCGCGCCGCGGCATTCCGGGCATAAGGCGTACCCGCGATAGCGGCTCAGGAAGACGCGCACGTGCAGTTTATACTTCTTGGCCTCCAGGTGGTCGAAGAAACGCCGGATGAACGCGTAGACCTTCTCCTGCTCGGCTTCGGTGAGGTCGCAGAAGGGGACCTGGAAGCGGACCTTGGCGTGGGCGGACTTGCGGAAATTGCCCAGCCAGGAGCGGTATTTCGGCTTGGTCCACGGATCGACGGCGCCGAAATCGAGCGATGCGGTCTTATCCGGGATCACGCGGTCCATATCGAAATCGATGGTGTTCCCGAAGCCCTGGCAGCGCGGGCAGGCTCCCGCCGGGGAGTTGAAGCTGAACAAAATCGGCTCGGGCGGCTGGAACTCCATGCCGCACGTCTTGCACTGGAAGCGTTCGTTGAACCGCAGGCGTTCGGGCTCCCCGGAGCCTGGGGCGGCGCTTTCGAAGATGGCTTCCCCGGCTTCGCGGAAGCAGATTTCGAGCGAATCTACCAACCGCTGGTGCAGGCCGGGGCCGATCACGATGCGGTCCAGCAAAGCGAAAACGGGCTGGGAGAAATCGATTTCGAGCAGCGATTCGGGCGTCGAGAACTCGTAGGTCCGGCCAGCTTGATAGAGACGGCTGAAGCCCTTCTTGCGCAGGTCGAAAAGGCGGTCGCGGAGCGCCTGGGCGTCGTGTTCGCCGCAGGGGAACAGCACGTACCAGCGCGAGCCCTCGGGCAGGGTGAGCAGGCGCGCGGCGGCCTCGTCCACTGTGTCCCGGCGCACCTCGGGGCCGCAGTTGGGGCAGAAGGTGCGCCCCACGCGGGCGAAGAGCAGGCGCAGGAAGTCGTAGCATTCGGTGGAAGTGCCTACGGTGGAGCGCGGGTTCCGGCTGGAATTCTTCTGGCGGATGGCCACGGCGGGGGCGATGCCGTCAATCTCATCCACGTCCGGCTTTTCCATGCGTTCCAGGAACTGCCGGGCATAGGCGGAAAGCGATTCCACGTAGCGGCGCTGGCCTTCGGCATAGATGGTGTCGAAAGCCAGGGACGATTTGCCCGAACCCGAGACTCCGGTGATCACCGTGATCTGGTTATGGGGAATCGCGACGGAAATGTTCTTGAGGTTGTGGACCCGCGCGCCGCGAATCCTTATAGAGTCTTGCACGGATGTGTGTCGGCAATTCCAGTATAACGTGGGCCCCAAGCGCGCCTGTTACGTCCCAAGCCGATGAACCGGCGCCGGAAAACGAGGATGTTTCGGGAGGCCCCTTCCCTGTCCCGGTTGTTACACTGAATCGGGAGCGTATCTCATCCGGTGGTGGGCGTAGTCTTCAAAACTACTGGGCGGCCCAAGAAGCCGTTGATCGGTTCGACTCCGATACGTTCCCGCCACCCCTCGCCTCGCCGCGCACAGTTCTTGCTTTCCGATCCAGCCGGAACCCTTGCAGTTGGAGGATGACGCTGTCGGCGCGCCAAGGCGGAAGTTCACTCTTCGCGCGGCCCCGTCCGGAGTCGCACAAACTGAAGTTGGAACGCCGCGCCGGCTAGCCGGCCAATACGCCCGGGGATTCGGCTAACGCTTCCTGCGCAGGGCGAGGAGTCCGATCAGGCCGCTCGACAGCAGAAGGTACGCGCCAGGTTCCGGCACGTCGCTGCCGGCGTCGGCCCTAATCATCAGATTGTAAGGAAAATAGAAGGTGTCGAGCGATCCATACACGTTGGAACCAGTCAGGTTGTTCGGGTCCACCGTATTGCCGACCGACCATCCAGCCACCCAACTGCTCGCGCCTCCGTTGCCGCTGTTATCCATCGTGGCGGGATACTTGGGCCCGTTGCCTTCATCGTATATGCCGCCCACGAAGAACCAATCTCCTGCTGAGAGCGTAATCGGTGCAATGGGGACGATATTGAACAGGAACAGATCCGCGTTCGCCACGGATGTAACGACAGATCGCTGAACCGTCGCCGAAGCCGGAGAACTGCTAGGGCCGGTCCACAACGCCACCGTCACCGGATCTCCATTCACAAGACCCGAGGCGCCGTCAGTGAATGAGCCGAACATGATCTCAATGGCAGTGATCGTCTCGTTCCCCGCAGTGACTTGAAAGCCGTTCAGCCACGCCATCGTGCCGCCGCCCGTCAACCCAAGCGAGTTCACCGGCACGCCGTTATCCACCTGGTAGGTTCCGGCGAATGCGTTCACGCTCGCCAGCAAGATCAACAACAAGACGTAAACACGGGCCATGGGTCTTCCTTTCAAACTCCTTGGGGCCATTATACGGCGGGGTGACGGCTGGGGCTAAGAGGTTTTCAGGGGTGAATATACTAATTTGTACTGGGGGCAACTAGTACTATCTGGCGTTGTTGCCCGCAGGGTTTCTTTGCGGGGGGCGCACCGGCACAGACAGCTACTTGCGCCGCGCGCCTTTGGCCGTCAGCGCCGCTCGTCCCGTAGCGCTCACGCGCCCGCTATTTTCGGCGTCGTGCGAAGCCGAGCGCCAGCAGGCCGGAGCCTACCAACAGCAACACGGCAGGTTCGGGGACGGCCAAATCGCCCAGCGGCATCGCGACCCTCGCGACGAAGAAGTTTCCCCGCCCGCTAGGGTCAAGCACAGTGGTGTCCCAGGTATAGACCTCTCCGTGCGGCCCGGTAAGCGGCAGGCAACTTGGGCAACCAGGATCGATGAATATCTCCGTCCAGACGTCGAAGAAGCTGGTGATGGTTCCTCCGTACACCGTTCCGGACGCGCCGGTCATCGAGGCGCTGAGGACCACCGAACCGTCCCCCGGGATAGTAGGAACCCCTCCCGGAAGAGGAGCTAGCGTAGCCGTATACGGGTACTGGCCGGGACCATTGGCTGTCGGGCTGGTCATCATCAGGAACGGAATCACAACCACCGTCGTCACGTCGGGGTCAACCGTTATTGTGCCCGGATACCAGTTGTAATAATAGTTGCCGTAATAGCCGTGGACCCCCTCATGGTTCAGTTCGACGGCGGTATCTACTTTCGAGCCCCAGTCGATGACGAGCGGCCCCCAATGACTTTCGAAATCGATATAGCCCTCGGCATGCCAGTTCTTTTGTTCCACCACGGGGCCCTGAATGGTGACGTGGGCTCGCGCGCACGGGACGAGGAAGCCAAGAAACACGAACCCGGCAACTAAGAGCTTGAGAACCCTCCACGGGAAATGCTTGATACCACTCACGGTGATCCTCCTGGCGGCGTGGCCTGCTCACGCGAGCGGGCAGCACGTCGTCCTGCTTTCCGCCACGGAAGCGCTGCGGCTGCCAGCGAGGTTAAGCTGGATTCTCAGCCAGGCTTCCGATTTCAGATACCTGAGTCTGGTTGATAATACACCCGGCGCGTCGGCGGCGTGAGAGGGAAATACCTGTTTTACTTTCGTGACAACAGGGGCCAAACAGGGACAAAAGATCTACGCTGTCCAGTATGCTCGATGCCACGTAATGACTCGCGGTGCGTGGCGCCGGCGCCACGCGCTACCTCCCTCAGCGCGGGGAGAAAAAGAGGGCGCGCTGCGGTCGGGCTTTCGGGCGAACCAAAGCCTGTTAGCCTTCGATGCGCTCGTAGACTTCCACGTCCGCCAGCACGTTCAGCCCGGCGGCGCGGAGCTGCTCTATGGCCTCGTCGGGGCGGTCGAAACGGAAGATCAGCGCGGCCCTGCCTCCGCGCCCGAAGGTGAAGGCGTACATGTACTCGATGTTCATGTTCGCCTGGCCCAGCAGGTCCAGCAAATCCACCAGGCCGCCGGGGCGGTCCGCCACCTCGACGGCCACCACTTCCGCCACATTCACCAGGTAGCCGGCGTCCTCCAGCATCTTCTTGCTCTGCTGCCAGTCGGATACGATCAGGCGCAGGATGCCGAACCGCTGCGTATCCGCCATGGTCAATGTGCGGATGTTGATGCCGGAACTCGCGAGCAGGCGGCACGGAGCCGCCATCTGCCCGGGCTTATTTTCGAGGAAGAGCGAGAGTTGGTGTATTTTCATTTGGCGCCTCGGTCAGGTTCCGCTTGTCGATTACGCGCTTGGCTTTGCCTTCGCTGCGCTGAATAGTGCGCGGGGCGGCCAGCGTCACGTCCGCCCGCAGTCCCAGGGTCCGTTCGAGCGCGTGCGCCAGGCGATGTTGCAGCCCCTCCATGGAGCCCACGGTGTCGCCGAACACTTCGGGCGTCACTTCCACCTGCACTTCGATCGAATCCAGGCCCTTCTCGCGCGTCAGCACAATCTGATAATGCGGCACCGTGCCTTCCACTGCCAGTAAGGCCGTTTCGATTTGCGACGGAAACACGTTGATGCCGCGGATGATGAACATATCGTCGCTGCGCCGGCCGATGCGCGCGATGCGGCGCACGGTGCGTCCGCAGGCGCATGTCTCCGCCTTGAGCGACGTGATGTCGCGCGTGCGGTAGCGGATCATCGGCATCGCCTGCTTGCTGAGCGTGGTGAGCACCAGTTCGCCCTCCTCGCCCTCTTCCAGCGCTCTGCCGGTTTCCGGGTCCACGATCTCCGGGTAGAAGTGATCTTCGAAAATATGCAGGCCGTCGTGGAACGCGCACTCAATGCCCACGCCGGGGCCGATAATCTCCGATAGGCCGTAAATATCGAAGGCCTGAATGGCGCCCAGCGTTTCAATGTGCCGGCGCATGCTTTCGGTCCACGGCTCGGCGCCGAAAATGCCCGCCCGAAGCGGCAGGTCGCGAATCGAGACGCCTAGCTCGGCGGCGCGTTCCAGCACGTAAATGAAGTAGCTGGGCGTGCAGCAAATCGCCGTCACGCCGAAATCCTTCAGCAGCATGATCTGGCGGTCGGTGTTGCCGCCCGAGGCGGGAATCACCGTCGCGCCCAGAGCTTCGGCTCCGTAGTGCGCGCCCAGGCCGCCCGTGAACAGGCCATAGCCGTAAGCGTTCTGCACCACGTCGCCGTGATTCAGCCCGCAGGCGGCGAATGCGCGCACCATCACTTCGGTCCACACGTCCAAATCCCGCCGCGTGTAGGCCACCACGATCGGCTTTCCGGTAGTGCCGCTCGATGCGTGCAGGCGCACAATCTCGTCGTTCGGGCTGGCGAAGAGGCCCGTGGGGTACGTATCGCGAAGGTCGGCCTTCGTGGTGAAGGGGAGCTTCCGCACATCGGCCAGTTCGCCCAGGTGTTCCGGCCGGAAGCCGCGCTCGTCCAGGCGCTGGCGGAACAGGGGAACGCGCTCGAACGCGCGGCGCACCACGTTCCTCAGGCGCGCAAGCTGCAGTTCGCGCATCTGCGCCACAGGCAAATAGTCTGGCGTGCTGGCCGGATGGAAAGCGCCTCCGGGCGCTTCCCAACTCATCGCCGCACCCTTGCCGCGCTACGGCGGCCAGAGCCACACGGGTGGGGGTTCATGCTGAAAGAACGGCGATTGTAGCGTGGGGCGGGTCCGGGAGCAACAACGCCGGTTTGTTCGGAATGCTCCTTTCCCGCAGCACACGCCCCAGCCCGCTTCCGGACGCGCAACGGCGTTTTGATAGAATGGACTAGAACCGAACGAAGCCGCTCTGCGTACGACAGCCGAAGGGAGCGGTATCTATACCCCATGCCTGCGGTAGCCACCATTGCGCAAGAGATCCTGGAGCTGAAGAAGCAGCGGAATGCCACGCTTCTGGCCCATCACTATCAGGAACCCGAAATCCAGGACCTTGCCGATGTCATTGGCGATAGCCTCGAACTCGCCCGCAAGGCTCGCGAGTTCTCGGGCAACGTCATCGCGTTCTGCGGCGTATGGTTCATGGCCGAAACCGCTAAGGCATTGAACCCAAGCAAGATCGTGGTGGTGCCTGACCGTGAGGCCGGCTGCAGCCTGGTGGATGCCTGCACGGTGGAGCAGGTGCGCGAATTCCGGCGCACTCATCCCGATCACGCCATCGTGAGTTACATCAACACCTCCATCGAGGTGAAGGCCGAGAGCGACATCTTGTGTACGTCGCGCAACGCCGTCAAAGTGGTGAACTCCATTCCGCCCGAGAGGCCGATTCTGTTCCTTCCGGACCGCAACCTGGGCCTTTGGACCCAGAAGGAAACCGGGCGGCGGAACATGGAAATCTGGCAGGGCGCCTGCATCGTGCACGCCACCTGGCCGGCGCGGCGGGTGGTGGAGGCCAAGGCCGAGCATCCCGAGGCCAAGGTGGCCGCTCACCCCGAGTGCCCCGAATCGGTGTTGGCGCTGGCGGATTTCGTCGGCTCCACGTCTGCCATCGTGGATTGGTGCAGGGCCAGCAAGGCCCCCGGATTCATCATTATGACCGAGCGCGGCGTCTCCTACACGCTCGAAAAAGAATCGCCCGGCAAGCGCTTCTGGTTCCTTCCCAACGACCAGTGCAACTGCAGCGATTGTCCCTACATGAAGATGAACACGCTCGAAAAACTGCGCGACTGTCTGCTTCGCCTGGAACCGCGCGTGGAATTGAGCGCGGACCTCATCGAAAAGGCGCTTGTTCCCCTGGAGCGCATGCTGGCGCTGAAGTGAGCCGATGGCTGCCCCGGCTCTAATCGATTCGTTCGGCCGGACGCACTGCAACCTCAGGGTCAGCGTCACGGACCGCTGCAACATCCGCTGTTTCTACTGCATGCCCGAGCGTGACGTTCACTACGCCGATCGCTCCGAGATCCTGAGCTTCGAGGAAATCGAAAGGTTTGTACGCATCGCGGCCGGCCTCGGCATTACTAAGGTGCGCGTCACGGGCGGCGAGCCGCTGGTGCGCCGTAATCTGCCGGATCTCATCCGCCGCCTCGCCGCCGTGCCGGGAATCAACGATCTGGCTCTGACCACCAACGGCGTCCTATTGCCGGATTTGGCCGAGCCCCTCTACCGTGCCGGACTGCGCCGCATCAACGTCCATCTGGATACGCTCCACCGGGAACGGTTCGCCGAGATCACGCGGCGCGACGAGTTGGGCAAGGTGCTCGAAGGCCTGGCGGCCGCCAAGCGTCTGGGCTATCAAGTGAAACTGAATGCCGTGGCGGTGAAGAACCTGACGGAGCCGGACATCCTCCCCCTGGCCCTCTACGCGCGCCAGAACGGGTTCGAAGCGCGGTTCATCGAGTTCATGCCGCTCGACGCGCAGAGCATCTGGGATCGCTCCCGCGTCTTGCTTGCCGACGACATTCTGGCGATGCTCTCCAGCGGAATCGCCCCTCTGATCCCCGTGCCGGACCCAGACCCCCGGGCGCCGGCCACCGAATTCGAGTATGCCGACGGCGGGGGCCGCGTAGGCTTCATCGCCTCGGTGAGCAAGCCCTTCTGCCTGAACTGCAACCGCATCCGCCTGACCGCCGACGGCATGCTCCGCTACTGCCTCTTTGCGATCGAGGAAGACGACATGAAGACGCCGCTGCGCTCGGGCGCCTCCGATGCGGAGATTGCCGAACTCGTCCGCCGCAACGTGGCCCGCAAATGGCAAGGGCATGAGATCAACTCGGAGAAGTTCGTGGCCCCGCCCCGCCCCATGCATTCGATCGGCGGCTGACGCCGTTTGGCCTCTGGAGTTCTTCCGCCTCCCCTAGATGAATTTCGGACCGTTTTCTGCTTCAATAAGCTCTTACTTTTCGAGGTTTCCTCCCACCATGCGGAAAACGACGTGCGCCATCTGTATCTTCCTGCCGCTGCTGCCGGCGATGACGGCCTTTGCCCAGGCCCAGCCCGCGGTCGAGATAGGCGCCGAGGAGCGCGTCCGCAGCGAAAACTGGAACAACGTCTTCGATTACAGCGGTTCGGCGAACGATGAGCGCGAACAGGTTCGTTTTCGAACGCGCCTCTGGACGAAGATCCCCCTGGGCGCCCACATCGAGTTCAACGCCGGGCTCAACGGCGAAACCAATCTCAAGCTCGGCCTGCGCGGCAACCGCCTCGACGAAGTCGCGTTCGAAACCGCGAATGTCGTGATCCGCAATATCGGCCTGCGCGGCCTTTCGCTAAGAGTCGGGCGGCAGGACCTGATGAAAGGCGACGGACTGGTGCTGTTTGAAGCAACGCCCTGGGATGGATCGCGGACGCTTTATACGAATGCCGCCGACCTGAGCTATACGTTCCGGAAATCGACCATCGAAGCCATCGGCATCCTGAACCCGAGGACGGACCGCTTCCTTCCCCGCATCCACGACCAAAAGAAGCCTCTCATCGATTGGGACGAGCAGGCGCTCGGCCTCTATTACACGGACAACAACCTGCGCGATACCACGATTGAGGCCTACTACTTCCACAAGAAGGAAATCAACGATCCCCGCCCCATCACGAATCCGCAATACCAGCCCAACCGCCGCGTGGAGACTCTCGGCGCGCGCGCCAAACGCAAGTTCAACGCGCAGTGGTCCGCCACCGTCGAGACGGCAGCGCAGTGGGGCGTGCAACATCCCACTACGCCAATCCGCGCGTGGGCGGCATTGGGCAGCGTCACCCGGAGCTTCGCGGGCCGGTGGAAACCCTACGCCACAACCGCTCTGTACGCGCTTTCGGGCGACGACCCGGCGCGCCCCGGCCGTATCTCCGGTTGGGACCCGATCTTCGCCCGCTGGCCGAAATTCGGCGATCTGGAACTCTACAGCCAGATGCCGGAGAAGGCGGTTGGCTACATGACCAATCAGAAGCGCCTTCAATTGGAAGCGGGCTTTGTTCCGCTCAAGGGCACAACCTGGAAGTTTTACTATTACCACGTGGGTGCGTTTCATCCGTTCCCCGGCAAGCCAACCATGTTCGGGTCCGGGACCACGCGCGGGAACAACTTCCAGACGCGCCTGGATTTCCAGATCAACAGCGCGTTGAAGGGGCACGTGGATTACGAAACGCTGCTTCCCGGAAGTTTCTACGCCGGGAGCGGCCGCGCGTACTTCCTCAGGTTTGAGATGATCGCGCAGGTAAAGACGCTGCTGCACGGCTCCGGGCCGCGGTAGCGGCAACTGACCTTCGACCCTGGAGCCCCCTGCCAAATGCGGTAGAATTGGCGGTCTCAATGGCGATCCGGAAACTTGTTAAATCGCTCTACTTCCAGGTAATCACGGCCATCTGCATCGGGGTGGCGCTTGGCGCCTTGTTCCCCACCGCGGGCCTGGCGATGAAACCTCTGGGCGATGGGTTCATCAAGCTCGTGAAGATGATCATCGCGCCGGTCATCTTTGTCACCGTGGTGATGGGGATAGCCGGGGCAGGGGACGTCAGGCGGTTAGGCAAAACAGGCGCCCTGGCCCTACTCTACTTTGAAGTAGTCAGCACGCTGTCACTGCTGATCGGCCTGCTCATCGTGAACACGGTGCGGCCGGGCGCGGGCATGAATGTAGACCCCGGAACGCTCGATGCCAGCGCGATCGTTTCCGGACACAAGCTCGAAGGCGTGAAGGACTTCCTGCTCAACGTCATCCCCACCACGATGGTCGATGCCTTCGCCCGCGGCGAGATTCTGCAGGTGCTCCTGCTGGCCGTTCTCTTCGGCGTCGCGTTACAGCGCCTGGGCTCGCACGGCGCCGCGCTCACGAAATTCGTCGAGCAGCTTTCGAAAGTTCTGTTTCAGATCGTCGGCCTGATCATGCGGACCGCTCCTATCGGCGCGTTCGGGGCCATGGCCTTCACCGTGGCGTCGAACGGAGCCGGGGCGCTGCTCTCAATGGCCAAGCTGATGGGAACGTTCTATCTCACCTGCGTGGTGTTCATCTTCCTGGTGCTTGGCTCGATTGCGCGTTTCCACGGTTTCAGCATCTGGCGCTATCTCTGCTATATCCGCGAGGAAATCCTCATCGTGCTCGGCACTTCTTCTTCGGAAGCCGCGCTGCCACGCATGCTCGCCAGAATGGAATCGCTCGGCGCCGGCCCCTCCACGGTGGGACTTGTGATCCCCACAGGCTACTCCTTCAACCTCGACGGAACGTCGATCTACCTGACCATGGCCGCCATGTTCATCGCGCAGGCCACCAATACCCCGATGACGCTGATGCAGCAGATTACCCTGCTGGCGGTGCTGATGCTGACATCGAAGGGAGCGGCTGGCGTGGCCGGCAGCGGCTTCATCGTGCTGGGCGCGACGCTTTCGGCGGTGGGCAACGTGCCCGTGGCCGGCCTCGCTCTCATCCTGGGGATCGACCGTTTCATGTCCGAGGCCCGCGCCATCACCAACGTAATCGGCAATGGCGTGGCCACGCTCGTGGTTGCCCGCTGGACGGGCGATCTCGATATGAAGCAGATGGACCAGCGCCTGTGTTCCGGCCCCCGCGAGTTCGCCACCGCGACAGGCGAGCCGGAGGCGAGCAAGCCGTAGCGGAGCGCCCGCCGAATGCCCCATAACCGAGCCGCGCACGCCAGTAAGCGGTAGCGAAGAGCCTCCCCTCCTCCCACAGCTTCCGCAGCGGCCAGCGCCGGCCCTTCAAGTATTCTTAGCTATGCCGTTCCCGCATCCAGCACTTCCCGCACTTTCGAGAGCAGCGCATCGGGAGTGAATGGCTTGTGCAGGAATGCCTTGGGCGCCTGGCCGCTCGCGCCGCCCATGGCGTTCTCACGGTAGCCCGACATGTAGAGAATCTTCAGCGAAGGCGCGCGCTCTTCCAGTTGCTTTCCCAACTCGAAACCGCTCATCTGCGGCATCACCACGTCGGTCAGCGCCATGTCGATTTTGTGGCCGTTCTTTTCGAAGGCCGCCAGTGCCGCGGCGCCGCTGCTTGTCTCCAGCACGGTGTAGCCGTTCGAACTCAGCACGGCGTGTACTACCTTGCGCACGCCCTCCTCATCGTCCACCACCAGGATGGTCTCCGACCCTTTGGCCGAGCGGCGGCGCTCCACCGCGGGCGCGGCTTCCTTAGCTCTTGGAAGGTAGATCTCGAAGATCGTTCCGCATTGCGGCTGGCTGTAAACCGTCACCTGGCCGTCCATCTGTTTGATGGCGCCGTATACCGCGGCGAGCCCGAGGCCGCCGCCTTTGCTTGACGCCTTGGTGGTGAAAAACGGTTCAAACAGGCGCGAACGCGTCTCGGCGTCCATGCCGGCGCCTGTGTCGCTGACCGCCAGCATGACGTAGGAACCCGGCCTCACGCCAGCGTTCTTTCCGCCGCCCTCCTCCAACTCGACATTGGCGGTCTCGATCACCAGCTTGCCGCCGCCGGGCATTGCGTCGCGCGAGTTCGCAGCCAGCGTCAGCACGGCCTGTTCGATTTGCGATGGGTCTGCCTTTACCCGGCCGAGGCCGGGACCTTTGAGCGCCATCAGCTCGATTTCCTGGCCCAGTAACCGGCGAAGCATCGGCTCGATGGCGGTGATGACGGCGTTCAGGTCGATCATGCGCGGTTGCGCGGTTGCGCCGCGGCTGAAAGCCAGAAGGTGGCGCGTCAGGGCGGCGGCGCGTTCGCCGGCGTAAAGTATCTCATCGGCGTAGCGCCGTGCCGGGCTTGCGGCCGCGGCCTCATTGCGCAGCAACTCCGCGTTTCCGGCAATCACCGTGAGTACGTTATTGAAATCGCCCGCCACTCCGCCCGCCAGCCGGCCCACGGCGTCCATCTTGTGGGCGTGCGTCGCCTGCTCCTCGAGTTGCAGGCGGCTCGATACGTCCCGAAACACCAGAATGCCGCCGCGCACTTCTCCGGCGTGGTCGCGTACCGGGGCGGCGGTGTGTTCCACCGGCACTTCCGCGCCGCTTCGGGAGACCAACGCCACCGGGAATTCGGCCGTCAGCAGCACGCGGTCGCGAATCGCGCGGCTGATCGGATTCGCGATGGCCTCGTGCGTCTTGGAGTTCACCAGGCGCAGCACTTCATCCGAGGGCCGCCCCCGGGATTCGCGCACAGGCCAGCCCGTCAGCGTCTCGGCGATGGAGTTCATGAAGGTCACGCGCCCATCGGAATCGGTGGCAATCAGCGCATCGCCGATGCTCGCCAGCGTGGAGCGGAGCACGTCGCGCGTTTCGCGCCAGGACGCAGTCAGCCACGTCATTAGGGAGCCCATCAACGCAAATGTAATCAGTTGGGCCAGCGCGCTCCAGGAAGGCGTCGAAGCGCTTTCCAGGTCGGGCCAGACGAAAAAGTAGAAGACCGCCAGCCCAGAGGCGCCCGTGGCGAACAGGCCTCCCGTGCGTCCGTGCCGCCAGGCGCAGATCCATACGGCCGCCAGGAAAGGAAGGAACAGGTTGGCCCCCAGGAACGGCCGTACCATCACCGCCGTCAGCACCGCCACCGCCGTAAGGGATAGGGCGAAAGCGGCGCTATGGAAAACGGATTGCCTGAACAGTTTCATTTGCGCGGACTTGGAAAACTACGGCGACAAATGGCGTACGGGTATAGTATCGTACGGCGAACTCTCGCCCGGGGGGCGCGTCTTCCAGCGGCGATGTATCCAGAGCCACTGGTCCGGATAGGCGCGAATCACCTCTTCCAGGCGGAGCTGCAACGTCTGCGTGTCACGCGCCGCGTCGCCCGTCATGGGGACGGGCGGGTAGAAGCGCAGAACGTAGCGGCGTTCCTCGTCGCTCCACAGGGCGAATCCCGGAATCACCGCCGCTCCGCTACGGGCGGCGATCTTGGCGAATCCGGAGCCCGTGCATGCCGGGATACCGAAGAAATCGACGAACACCCCCGTATCGGTGGCTGAGTTCTGATCGATGAGGATGCCCACCGCCTCGTTGGCCGCCAGCGCCTTAAGAATCGCCCGCGCGAAGTCCTTCTTGAACAGCGGTCGGTTGCCGGAAAGAGCGCGCCGGCGTTCCACGAAGGCGTCGAGCAACGGGTTGTCCAACGGCCGCACCACTACGTGCATGGGTGCGCGCATCAGCGCGTGCGCGAAGGCGCTCAGTTCCCAGTTGCCCAGGTGGGCTGTGGCGAACAGAACCCCGCGCCCCTGGCGAAGGGCCTCGTCGAAGTGTTCCACGCCTTCGTAGCGGATCGAGCGCGACACGTTGTCGCTATTGAGGGAGGGCAACTTGGCGAAGGTCGCCATCAGGCGTCCGATGGACCGGAACACGCCATCGGCAATCGTGGCCCGCCGTTCCTCGCTCAACTCGGGCATGGCCATCCGCAGGTTGCGGAGCGCGACGCCGCGCAGCCTGGGCACGGCGCGATCGAGCAGCGCTGCGTACCGGCTGCCAAGCCAATAGGCGGCGCCCAGCGGAGCCCACTCAAGCGTCTTGATCACGCACAGCGCGACCGAGTACTCCAAGATGTTTCGCAATCCCGAGCGCCGCCGCATGAATCCGCATTGTAGCGTGGGGCGGGGGAACGCCCCGGTCGGCAGCTTCACCGCGCTCGGCGCAGGCGATACCGGTTAGAAAAAGGCGCGCTATTGGCCGATAAACCACCATCGGGACTTGCCATGATCACCCTCCTCTGTGCTTGCGCGGACCCCTTCGAGGGAAGCAATTGCCAACGAGACAGAGAAGCGAGCGGTCCGTAGATGTATAGAATCACAACACTCTGCCATGGTGCTGCCACGAAAACGTTGTGAAGTTCAACAATCAGGTAAACAGCGACGGATAACCAAAAAAAATAACGTTTGGCATCTATATCAAAATGGCACTTTGTTGCCACGCTGAATATTCGCAAGAGACGAGATCCGTGCTACCGCAGAAAAATCCGCCCGTCGGGGTTCGATCAGCCCGCAACCGCTCCCGTCGGGGCGCCGAGTTGATCGAGTTCACGCTGGTGATGCTGCCCATGCTCGCGCTCTCAGGCGTTCTCCTGAACGTGTCCTGGGGCGTCTTTACAAAATCGACGATCCAACGCGCTGTGCGATTGGGCGTTCGGCGCGGAGTTACGCTCACGGCGGATCAGCTACCCGATGGCTCGGATTTGACCACCATCGTCAAAGACACCGTCCAGCAAAACGCCATGGGGATGCTGGCGGGGGATTCGCGCCGCCAGTTGATCAAGGTGCACTACTTTAAGCCGCCCGGCGTGGGGTCGACGGACCCGGTTACCGATGTGTCGGGCGATACGGACGGGAATGCCGCCGGCAATATCATGCAAGTCGGTGTGGAGAACTATTCGCTCATTCCGCTCGTGCCGATGATATTCAGCTTTCGGGAGCAGCCCGTGAACAATCCTCTGGTGTTCTCGGTGTACTCCGCCGATAGGATTGAGCCGACGCGCAACCAACCGCCGATTGGGCAGGCGCCGTAGGAGATCGTATGATGCGTCAGAGCAGGCGAGGGGCCGCGATCATTGAATTCTCACTGGTATCGCTGGTGATGGTCCCGCTCGTCCTTGGCGTGGGCGTCGTCGGCGTCGACATGATCCGAACGCTCCAGACCATTCAGTTGGCCAGAGACGCCGGCCACATGTTCGCCCGAGGCCTGGATTTTTCTCAGCCCGGCAACAAGACCATCCTGGTCGCAGAAGGCGCCGACCTCGGCTTGACTACCGCCTCCGACGCTCCCTCGGTCGTGATTCTATCCCGTCTGACCTACGTCGATGCATCGACCTGCGCCGCGGCGGGGGCGGTTGACGCCCACGGAAATCCGAGCGGCTGCACCAACTGGAACCACTGGGTCTTCAAACAGCGGCTGGTGATCGGCGGCGCCGCCCTGCGAGTGAGCGCTCTGGGGAGCCCGCTGACCAGCGGTCCCACGGGCGTGACGGTGGATTCTCAAACCGGAATGATTTTCATGCAGGACTATGTCACGAAAGCCGGCGCGGTCGCCAACTTCAGCCGGATCAATCCCTATGCCGTGGTCGATGGCAGAGTGAGCGGCTTGCCGTCGGGGGAGAGCCTCTACGTGGCGGAAGCGGCCGCCAGGCTGTGGGCTGTTCCTCCATTCGTGGGTCCGGGGACAACGTACTCATATGGATTCTTCTAGCGTGCGCCAGACTGTGAATCGCCGCGAAAGCGGGAACGAGGACAGAAACCGGGGTCGTCGCGGCAACGTGTTGCTCTTGTTCACGCTCATGCTTCCGGCGTTGCTGCTGCCTATCGTTGGGCTTGCCATCGACGGCACCATGCTCTACATCGTGCAGGCCAAACTCTCCGCCGCCGTGGATGGCGCCGCGCTTGGCGCCGGAAGGCTGCTCGGAACGGCGGCCGACCCCGAGGAGATCGCCGGCGAGTTTCTGGGGGCCAACTTCCCCGATGGCTACTGGGGCAGCCGCAACCTCGTCCCGATCATCAACGTCAGCAGAACCCTGAGTTCTTATCGGATTAGCGTCGGCGCGACCGTGGAGGCGCCGCTGATGTTCGCGCGGATCCTCGGGCGTCAGCAAACGGCCGTAGCTTCGAGCGCCGTCGCCACGCGCCGTGAATCCCGCATCGTCTTAGCCCTCGATCGCTCCGGCTCCATGACCGGCCAGATAGCCTCGTTGAGGGCGTCTGCCAAAGACTTCACCAACAGATTCGTGGCGGATGTGGACCAGATGGGATTGGTGGCCTACTCCACTAGCGCCGTGGTTGGATATCCCCCTACCAGACCATACGATCCGAGCGCCACTAGTCTCGGCGGACCGAATGTCAATTTCCAGTATTCCCAGAGCGGCGGCAGCATGCTGGATATGATCGACGCCATGGCGGCCAACGGAGGAACCAACATGTCGGAGGCTCTATCGCTCGCGTATACCGAGATCAGAAAAGCCGATAATCGGGATCACGACCCGATCAAGCTCAACGCGATCGTACTGTTTACCGACGGCATCCCCACGGCGATGACGGCCACCCTGAACGACCCGGCGCATAACTCGCTCAAGCCCAAAGGCAATAACGCCAGCACCCAATCGAAGTGCACCTACAATCCCGGCACGGCGGGTACCCCTAGCACGCTGATGACCGGCGCCCTTGTCTCCTCCGGCTACCCCTCTAACTCCCTTTCCAATGTTTACGGAATCGGTCCCTACCGCTTGGGCATCACCTACAACACCTCGCCGGCCAATACCGCCCTGTATTGGATGCAGCATCCGTATGCCTCCCAGACCGACAACAACAAACTCACTCCGGCAACGCCGATTTCGAGTTGCACTTATCTTCAAGCCGCCGCAGGCAGCACTGATTTGAAGGATCTGGCAAAGATCCCTACGCTCGATTACTACGGGAACAGCACCGACGACGGCATCGTCTACAAAGGCTCCCTGCCTTACAACAAGTACAAGACTACCTACGACCCTAACAGCCCGACCAGCGGCTACCATCTCGGGATTGCGAGTTGGAACGCAACCGATAACGCCGCGAAGAGGATACTGTCCGATCCCAGCCTCAACATCCGTATCTACGTGATTGCCTACAGAGGCAGCGACGGCGTAGATAGCTACCTGCTCAAGAGAGTGGCGAACGCATTTGACGCCGTTGGTCACGTCCCGTTTTGGCAGACAGGTCTCTATGTAGAGGCGTCCGACGCCGAGGGCCTCCAGCGTGCATTCGAAACCGTGGCCGCCGATATCCTCCGCCTGGCCGAATAGCGCACAAGCCGTCTCGAGGCCGATCACCGCCGCATTCCCCTTGCTTCGGCTTCGTTCCGCCACCTCACGTTCGTTGCGCCGCTGGCCCAGTCCCTCGGTGTGTATATTCACCCCGCCCGAAGCTCGTTATCTCCGCTTGCGGGGTACCCACCGTGGCCCGATGCGCTCGAACGGGCCTTGCCGTGTCTTCGGCGCCCGCCCCACTGTATCCTAGGAGTCAGCGGAAAGGAGCGTGCGAGGTTGGAAAGATATTGGCTTGTCCTCGCGGGCGCGGGGCTTGGCGGGCTGGCGCGGTACGTGGTCGCGACGTCGATCATGCTCAGATATCAGGGCCGCTTCCCGTGGGGCACGCTGGTCGTGAATGTCACGGGTTCGTTCCTCATCGGCCTGCTGATGACGCTGCTGACCCAGCGCTTTCCGCACCCGAACTGGCGGCTGTTCCTGGTAGTCGGCGTCCTCGGCGGCTACACCACTTTTTCCAGCTTTGAATTCGAAACCTTTCAGGCGATGCGCGACGGGGCCCGCTGGCTCGCGCTGTCGAACGTCGTGGGCAGCGTCGTCTTCGGCTATCTGGCAGTGTGGGCGGGCGCGCTGCTCGGCTCCCGGAACGGATAAGGAGGAACCATGCTCACCAATGGACCGGCGAAACGGGTCACGATCTTCATCAATGAGGACGCGCAGCGCCACATGACGCCGCTGCACGATGCCATCATGAGCTACCTGATGCGCAATGGCATCTCCGGCGCCACGGCGACGCGCGCGTACTCTGGCTTCGGATCGCAGCGCGCCATGCACAGCGCCGGCATCGAAGTGCGGGCGCGGCACCTTCCCATCCGCATCGAATTCGTAGACGCTCCGCACAAGGTGGATGAGGTCCTGCCCGAACTTTATGACATGGTTTCAGACGGCCTCATCGAAGTGCAGGATACGAGCGTAGTGAAGGCTTCGGGGACGCAGGCCGAGCCCTCGCCGGCTACCCCGCGTGAGGAAAAGAAGAGCGCCGCGACGCTGCTGCGGGTCTATCTCGGCGAAGCCGACAAGTGGCGCGGCGAACCGCTCTACGATGCCATCGTGAAGAAGTTGCGGATGATGGATATCGCCGGAGCCACCGTCTACCGCGGCATCCTTGGCTACGGCGCCAAGGGGCATGAACACAAGCGCAGCGTCTTCCACCCCATGCGCGACTTGCCCATCGTCATCACCGTGATCGACGAGCCGGCGAAAATCGAGCGCGCCGTCGCGGCCGTCGAGGCCATGCTCGAAGACGGCCTGATCGTAACCTCTGAAGTAGAGATGCTGCGGCTAGTGCGCTGCAGCGGTGCGGAGGCGGTCCATGAACCGGGCAACCCAAGCTAAGCTTCTCCGGATTCACGTCAGCGAGAGTGACCGCTTCGGCGGCAAGCCGCTCTACGAAGCCATCGTCGATAAATGCCGGGAGCTCGGGATAGCCGGGGCCACGGCTCTGCGCGGCGTGGAAGGCTACGGAGAGGCCGACGAACTGCACGGCGCAGGCCTGCTGCGGCGCGATCAGCCCGTCGTAATCTCGATTGTGGATACAGCCGACCACATGGCCCGCCTCATCCCGGAGGTCGAAAAGATGGCCCCCGGCGTGATGGCCCTGTCCGACGTGAAAGTGATCCGCGTGCAGCAGGGCGCTTAGGTTCGTTACTCGATCCACCCGCCGCCCAACACGATGTCGCCGTCGTAGAAGACTGCGGCTTGCCCCGGCGTCACCGCCCGCTGCGGCTTCTCGAATACCACGGACACGCGCGACACATCGTCCGTCGGGTAGAGCGTCGCGGCCGCACCCGCGTGCTTGTTGCGGATCTTGACTTGCGCCCGAGTGGGCTCGTTGATAGCGCCAATTGAGATCCAGTTCACGCTGCGGGCGCAAAGGCGCGAGCGCAGCAGCTCGTCGTTTCCGCCAACGGTTACGCGCTGCGTCGCCGGGTCCGTCGAGATCACGTAGAGCGGCTCGCCGGTCGAGATGCCCAGGCCTTTTCGTTGCCCGACGGTGAAGTGGTGGACGCCTCCGTGCTCGCCCAGCGTGCGGCCGCCGGTGGTCACGATCTCGCCGCGCGTGCTCGCGGGCGGAACTCCGCGCTCCCGCAGGTAGGCGTTCAGAAAAGCGGCGTAATCGCCGTTGGGGACGAAGCAGATCTCCTGGCTGTCGCTCTTCGAAGCCACGGACAGCCCCAGCGAATTGGCCATCTCGCGAACTTCGGCCTTGGTCAGTCCGCCGAGGGGGAAGAGAGTGCGCGCGAGTTGCTCCTGCGTCAGCCCGAAAAGGAAGTAGGTCTGATCTTTGGTTTCATCCACGCCGCGCAGCATTTGCCAGCGGCCGCCAGCCTCGTCCCGGCGGATGCGCGCATAGTGTCCGGTAGCGATCTGCGAAGCGCCCACCGAAGCCGCCATTTCAAGAAAGCGGTCGAACTTGATGAAGTTGTTGCACAGCGTGCAGGGAATCGGCGTGCGGCCCGCGAGGTAGTCGGCTACGAAGGGCTTGACCACGCGGGCTTCGAACTCGCGCTCGAAATTCACCACGTAGAATGGAATGCCGATCTGTCCCGCGACGCGCCGTGCGTCGTACACGTCATCGAGCGAGCAGCAGCGCCCCGTGGCCGTTTCGCCCGCCAGTTCCGGAAGGCGGCGCTGGTTCCAGAGCTGCATCGTGAGTCCGACGATGGGCCGGCCCTCGCGCGCCAACATGGCGGCGACAACCGAGCTATCCACACCGCCGCTCATGGCGACGGCGATTGGCGCCTCAGGCATGGGCGGAAATCCTGCGCAGATGCGCCACCGATTCCGTCAAGGCCTCGATCAGCGCATCCACCTGCTCCGCCGTGTTTTGCCGGCCGAGCGAAAACCTCATGCTCCCTCGCGATTGGTCGGGCGTCAGCCCCATGGCCAGGAGCACGTGCGACGGGGCGAGCGCGCCGCTCGAACAGGCCGCTCCGGTGGAAACCGCGAAGCCGCGCAGGTCTAGCGCGATCACCAGGGCCTCGCCATCCACGCCCTCGAAGCGGATGTTGCTCGTGTTGTGCGTTCGTTTGGCTGCTCCGCCGTTGACTGCGGCGGAGGAGATCCGTTCCAGAACGGCGCGCTCGAAGCGGTCGCGCAGCGCGCCGATTCGTTCCGCCTCGGCCGCGAGGGTTCGCGCGGCCAGTTCGGCGGCGGCTCCCAATGCCACGATGCCGGGCACGTTCTCGGTGCCGGGCCGGCGGTCGCGCTCATGGCGCCCCCCGTAGGCGATGGGAGCCATGCTGACGCCCTTCCGGATATAGAGCGCCCCCGCGCCTTTCGGGGCGTAGAGCTTGTGGCCGCTGATCGCGTAGAGGTCCACTCCCAATTGCTCTACATTCACGGGGATCTTGCCGGCGGCCTGCACGCCATCCACGTGCAGCAGCGCGCCCGCGGAGTGCGCAATTTCGGCAAGCTCCGCGATGGGCTGCACCGTCCCGAGCTCGTTATTGGCGTGCATCACGGAAACCAGCGCCGTCTCGGGCCGGATCGCCCGCCGCAGTTCTTCGGGATCAACCACGCCATCAGGACCCACGGGCAGAAGCGTGAGAGCCGCGCCTTCCTTTTCCAATTGCCGGCAGGGCCCCAGAACCGCCGGATGCTCGATCGATGTGGCGATCACGTGATTGCGCGAGGCGGGGGCCGCGCGTACCACGCCCAGCACAGCCATGTTGTCTGATTCCGTGCCGCCGCTGGTGAAGACCAGGTCCGCCGGGCGGCAGCCGATCAGCGCAGCCACCTGGCGGCGCGCCGTCTCCACCATCTGCTTGGCTGCCTGCCCGAAATGGTGGATACTGGACGGGTTGCCGTACGCCTGTTCGAGACACTGCGCCAGCGCTTCGAGAACTTCGGGAGCGACAGGCGTGGTAGCGTTGTGATCGAAATAGAAACGCTGCACTTAGCCCTATTTTAGCAATGGCAATACCGATCGTTACGCTGAGCACCGATTTCGGCCTTTCGGACCACTACGCCGGAACCATGAAAGGCGTGATTCTGGGAATCTGCCCGCAGGCGTGCATCGTGGATATCACGCATGAGGTAAAGCCCTTCGCTATCGCTGAAGGCGCCTACGCCATCGCGCAAGCCTACCGCTTCTTCCCCCGGAAAACGGTTCATATCGTCGTGGTGGATCCGGGCGTGGGAACGGCCCGGAGGCCGATTCTCGCGGAAGCGGCTGGCCAGTATTTTGTGGCGCCCGATAACGGTGTTCTGGGAATGATCTTCGCGCGCGAGAAGCACAAAGTCCGCGTGCTCTCAAACGAGAAACTCTTCCTCCATCCCGTAAGCCGAACGTTCCACGGGCGCGATATCTTCGCGCCAGCGGGCGCGCACCTGGCGGCCGGCTCCCCGCCGTCTGAGGCTGGAAAGCTCATTGCCGATTACGTGCGGCCGCCGTTTGAAGCGCCGCAACAGGTGGCGTGCGATGAATGGACCGGCTGCGTTCTGAAGGTGGACCGTTTCGGTAACGTCGTCACCAATTTCTACGCGGCCGATTTTCCCGATCTGGAGCGCCGCGGCTTCGATCTCTCCGCCGGATTGGCGCGGGTCACGAAGCTGGCTCACACTTACGCCGAATGCAGCCCCGGGGAACTGTTTGGCATCGTCGGCAGCTCGGGGTATCTGGAGATTTCGGCGGCGCTGGCGTCGGCGGCGGCGATGTTGGGACGCACCGACGGAACAGTACGCTTGACGTTCCGCTAGCAGCTTATCCGTGGTGGGCCGCCGGCGAACAGGTGGGGCAGGCGGTTTCGCCTGCCGGGGTCTTCTCAATAATTTCCGCCAGAAGCGAAACGCTACGGCTCGATGATGAGCTGTACGCGGTTGCTCTCCTGGCCGTCCACGTTCAAGTAGAGCTGGGAGCTGCCGAAGTTCGCGACCACGGGCAGTTGTACTTCAATCAGGTAGAACCCGACGTATCCAGGAGCGAGCGTCGCCTTCGTGACCTGCAACGGCGCCCCGTCGAGAAATGCTTTCACTCCGGCCGTCACGACGGGCGGATTCTGAAGGGGCGTCGCAACGCCGGCCGGCCATTCGGGGCGGACTTTACCCAAGCCCGTCGCGAAGACCTGAATCCTGCCGCCGGAAAGCGCCGGATTGCGGCCGTCCACGGGCAGCCCGGTATCCGCGTCGTAGATCATCGGGGTTCCATCCCTGCCCACGAATACCGCGGGCGAAACGGGCTGGACTCTGAGGCCCAGCGTAACCAGGCCTTCGTTTGTATTGATAGCCAGCGAGACCATCGGGCCCGATGCGCCGAAGGGCACTTGAATCTGCGATTCCGAATCGGATGGGGCGCCGAGTATCGGGTAATCCAGGTTCTCGCCGCGCGCCGAACTCACGTATGCGCCGACCACGCTGAGGAGGGAACCCGGAGCGGCCGCCCGCGTGCTGAAATCCGCCGCGTTGATCAAGCGCAGCGCGGCTCGCCTGTGCGGGGCGGCCGTGGCAAAGACTCCGTAGCCTTCGATCGCGACATAAACTTGAACGCCCTCCGGATCGAGCCGCACATCGAGCGCGTTCCGCGACGGTAAGCCGTTCGAGAGATCGGTCCAGTGGGGCAGGGAACCAGCGGTCGCCAGATCCACGGTGGTCCAGTACACTCCCTTGCTTCCGGCTACGTAGACCGCGCCCGACTGGCGGTCGGCCACAACGGCATTCACAGGGCCCTGCGGCAGGTCCGAATCCATCGCGTCCCAAAAAACGCCGCCGTTGAACGTCCGCAGAACATGAGCGCCATCCCCGCCTAATGCGGCCAGCGCGGCTTGGGGCTGCGCGCTATCGGCGTAGATTCCAGCCACGGGGCCGGTTACGCCCACGGGCAGCCTCGAAATCTGGAAAGTCGCGCCGCCATCGGAGGAAGACCAGATACGGCCGTCGCCCGAGCCCGCATAAACCACGTCGCCGGCCGAAGCAACCGCCGTGATTTTCGCGCCCAGCGCTTCCGAGTAGCGTGACTTCCGCGCCTCATCCTGCTCCAACTCCGCGCTGCTGGGGGAAGGGGCCCAAACGCCGATACCGGGCAGCAGCTCGACTGCTCCGGTCCAATTCGAAATCGCGATTCGCGCACCGGCGGCGCCGCGCGGCGTCGAGAGAATGCGGAGGGGCTCGATGCTCGGCAGGTTCTCGTTCAAGCCTGTCCAGGTCATGCCGCCGTCGAGCGAGCGCCACACGCCGTAGTTGTTCCCGATTACGATTTCGTCCGGGTTCGCCGGGGAAACGGCGACGCTGTTTTGTCCGGCTCCGATTACCGCTTGAGACTTGTAGGAAGTGAGATTGGTCCAGGAGCGGCCGCCGTCATCGGAGCGGTAGACGTTGCGCTTGAGGGCGAACAGTTGCGCTCCACCGGCGCCAACCAAAGCTGCGCCCGGTTCGGGGAGGCGGACCGCCGTCGCCGGGGCTACGGGTGGGGGAGTCGCTTCGGGCGCCGGCGACCACTGCTCAAAATCCGCGGTCTGAAAAACCAATCCGGGCGCCGTTTGGGCGAAAAGGCTCGATCCCGATACCGAAAACCACACCCGTTGGACCGGGCCGCCGGCCGGCGATGCCAGGCTCAATTCCACCGCCGAAGGGCCGATCTTGCGCCACCCCGCGCGTGGCTGCGCCCCCAGGCCCGTAACCCCCAGGACTAGCGCCAGTAAGTAGATGCCCCGCCGGATTGTGGCTAAACGACACACAGCCAGTCCCATTTTACCGTAATTCCGGGCTCACCGTACCCTGCCAATACCCTTAACTTTCAATAACTTCTTGGCTGCGGGGGGTCTGGATTTTGGATTGCTTGAATCGGGTTTGGTGCTAGACTGAAATAGACGTAGCAGTCTAATCGGTTTTTCAGGTGCTACGATCTTAAATACGGGTATGCTCACTCGGCTCACGCTCGGTACTTCGGCGCGGGTGCTGCTGCTTCTGGCAGTTACGCTCGGAGTGTGCTTCGGGCAGGCTGCCGACGACCACAGCGCCAAGTTGATCGTCCAGTACGGCCGGGTGTCCGCACTGCTCGATAGCGGGCAGCGCGCACTCTTCGTGGGCGACTCCGTAAGACCCCAGCAGTTGATCGTCACAGGGCCGGACGGCTACGCCCAATTCCAGGTGGCCGACGGCAGTACGTTCGAAGTTTTCGCGAGTTCGAAGGTCTTGTTCCGCGAGCACGTTGGGAATTTCACGGACTTGCTGAATGTGATCATCGGGCACGTGAAGGTTTACATCCAGCATCTGAACGGGCAGCCAAATCCCAACAACGTCGACAGCCCCACGGCCGTCATCTCAGTTCGCGGCACGGTCTTCGAAGTCGTGGTGGAAGATGACGAAGGCACCACATACGTTAGCGTGGACGAGGGCTTGGTGTCGGTGCGAAACCACACCGCTCCCGGCGATGCGGTCTACCTGCAACCCGGCGAGTCGGTTCGTGTTTTCCGCAACCAGCCTCTGGCGGTGCGAACGATCGACAAAGGATCGATTTTCCGGGCGATTCTCCGCGCGGCTGAGGAAGCCGTCTATCAGATTGTGCTGAGACCGTCGAGCGGCGGATTGGGCGGAGGAGGAACCACCATTCCTACGGTGGGTACGGCCAGCGGCGACACAGGGAAGGGCGGTACGACGACGACCACCGCTCCGGGCGCCCCCAGCGCGCCTTCGGCCCCCAGTGCTCCTGGCGCTCCCGGCGCTCCGTAGAACTGGCGTTCCCACACATCCCTCATCAGTCTCCGGCGGGCGTTTTCGCCTGCGCATGATAGATTGAAAGGAACATGTTTGCAGTTGTTCGAGCACTTGCCGTTCTTGCCGTAGCGGCCCTTTCAATTTCTGCTCAGGCACAGGCTCCTTCGGGCCTGGCAACCGAGTGGGACGCGGGAGTGATCCTCACGGAAATCTCGGCGCACGCCGGGCGGCTATTGCCGGCGCTGGACAACCTGGAGCCGCAGTACTGGGTAGCGAAAGGCGCCTCGGAAACCTATGTGGCTCAGTTGGACGCCACCAAGCAGCAGGTGCGTGCGATCGAGCAGGGCGCCAAGACCCTCGCGCGGGAGCCCGAGAAGCTCTCCCCGGCGTTGGAGCTGTACTTCCGGATTCAGGCGGTGGACACGATGATCGCCTCGCTTCAGGAGGCGATCCGCAAGTACCAAACCCCCGCTGCGGCGCAGCCGCTGGCGAGCGTGGCAGCCGAGGGCGGCGCGAGTCGCGAGCGGTTTCAGCAGTACATCGTCACATTAGCCGCCGACCGCGAGAAGCAATTGGACATAATGGACCGTGAGGCGCAACGATGCCGCGGGATACTTTCGCGGCAGCCGGCGCCGGCGGCTACATCGGGAAAGAAGAACTAGCGTTCAACATGCCTTTCATTTGCAGCATCTGTGGAGAGGAATCGACGCGCATCTGCGCCCGGTGCACCAAGGACGCGTGCAATAATCACCTGTGCGAAAAGTGCCTGCGGTGCAGCGATTGCTGTGAATGCGAAGTCACGCTGACCGAACCGGTTCACGAGCCGGTGCGGACTGTTTTGCGCGCGGCCCCGGACCTGCTGCCCGATCCGGATTCTGAACCGGAGCCCGAAGCGCCGCCGCTGCCCCCGACGATCGATCCGGATCCATTGCCGGAAGAGGAACAGGAGCCCGGGCCGATCGCGCCGTAGCGCGCCGGCTTACCGCTTCATCCGCGACAGCCGCTTCCAGCCGTCGTGCGTTTCTTCAATCCCGAGCAGGTACGTTAAGCCCAGGTACGCCGCCCCGTAGATGGAAAGGGCGCCGGCGCCGAGCAGGACGGGGTGGGCCATGCCCGCGGCGATCTTGATCAACCACGCCAACCCCGCGGAAACTGCCGCGGCCGCCCACAGCCGCGCGGTGAAGCCGGCGCGCAATCCAGTGGTTCCGATGCGGCGGTTCAGCGTGCGGCGAAGCAGCGTGAACTCCACCCAACCGGCGACGCCGGCGGAGGCGGTCAAACCGGCGACGCCCCAGCGCGTGTCGACGCCGATCCATCCCGGCAGTTCGAGCGCCGCCACGTAGCCGAGAGCGGTGGTGAGGGCCACGCGGATGATGGCAAACCGGAGCGGGGTGCGCGTATCGCGCAGCGCGTAGTACGCCGAAGAGTAAAGGCGGCCCAGAGTGGACGCCAGCAGCCCGACCGCCGATCCAGCCAAGATGCCCCAGACGTATGTGGCGTCCTGCCTCTCAAATTTCCCGGTCTGAAATACCGCCCCGGCGATGATGTCGCCGAGAGCGAGGAACGCCATAGCGGAAGGAACGATCAGGAATGCGATGCGGCGCAACCCAATGTCGAGCCGGCCCCGGAGCGCCGCGGCAACTTCCGCTTCACCGCCGAGCGCGCTCGACATTGCCGGCAACTCGGCAGCGGAAACCGACATGCCGAACAGGCTCACCGGCAACGTGTAGAGCGTCTGAGCGTTGGCGAGGCCAGTGACGGCTCCGGTGGGCAACGGGCTTGCGAGCATGGCGTCAATGAAGGCGCTGATCTGGACCACGCCGCGGCTTAGGAATACCGGGACGAAGTTCCGCAGCACCTCGCGGACGTGCGCCGACTGGGTATCGAGGCGGACCCGCAGGCGGCGGACCAGACGCAATACATTCGGCGCCTGGGCCAGAAACTGCACCGCGCTGCCGCCGACCGAACCCCACGCCAGAGCGATCGCAAGCTGCGGTTCGGCGAGGCGGCCACCGAAGCCGATCAGCGTGCCGATCATGACCAGGTTCCAGCCCACCGGAGCCACGTAAGAAAGGAAAAACTTGCGGTGGCTGTTGAGCACACCCAGGCACCAGGCCGACATAACGAGCAGGCCGGCTCCGGGGAACAGAACCCGGACGATCCGTATGGCCAGATCCCTCTTGGCTCCGTGGAACCCCGGCGCGATCACTCCGATGAACAGCGGCGCGGCCAGCACTCCGGCCAGCACTACTACCGATGCTGTGAGCGCCAGGATGGCGGCGATCGAGCCGGCCAGGCGCCCTGCTTCCTCTTCGTCGCCTTCCGCCAGCAAACGCGAATAGGCGGGGATGAACGACGCGGAGAGGACGCCTTCGCCGAACAGGTTCTGCAGAAAATTCGGGATGCGGAAAGCCTGGTTGAAGGCATCGGCGGAATCCGAGCGCAGCCCGAAGTAGTGGGAGAATACGCGCTGCCGGACGAGCCCGAGGATGCGGCTCAACATGATGCCGGAGGCTACCAGAAACGCGTGACGTCCGGTGCTTTCTCTCTTGGCTGGATTCGTCACCAGGCGGGTTTCCCTGTCGCGGCGGTTTGCGGAGTGATCATCTACGAAAACAATTCTAGCTTGCCACGGAACTCCCTATACTGGGAGCATGAACGGCGACTTCCTGCTGGCTCCTCTTGGAAAACTGAATACGCCGGTCTGCCGGATTGGTCTTTCGGCAACCTACCGCCCGGGGCGCGCGGTCATTCGCAAGGCGATTGACGAGGGATTGAATTACTTCTTCTTTTACGGTTTCGATACGAACATGACGTCGGTGCTGCGGGAACTGGGGCCTGCCCGCCGTGAGCAATTCGTGTTTGCGACAGGAGCGTACAACCTTTACGTGGGGCATCTCAACATGCGCCGCACGCTGGAGAAACGGCTGCGGCAGGCCGGCACGGAATATATCGACATATTCCATTACCTGGGCATCAGCAAGCCGCAGCACTTCACGCAGCAGGTGCGGGATGAACTGCAAGCGATCCGGGAAAGCGGGCTCGTGCGCGCCGTCGCCGTTTCCTGCCACGACCGCAAGTTCGCGGCTCAGTTGGCGCGCGAGGGCGCTGTGGACGGCCTCATGGTCCGGTATAACGCCGCGCATCGCGGGGCGGAAACCGACATCTTCCCGGAATTGCCCGCGACGAATCCCGCAGTAATTAGCTACACGGCGACGCGCTGGGGTTATCTGCTGCGGAGGCCGGGCGGATATCCCAAGGACGGCGCTATCCCGACCGCCGGCATGTGTTACCGCTTCGTCATGACCAACCCGGCGGTCCACGTATGTTTGATGGCGCCATCTAACGCGCGGCACCTGCAGGAGAACCTTGCCGAGATCCGGCGCGGCCCGCTCGACGCCGATGAGATGAAGTTCATGAGGGAGTTCGGCGACGCGGTGTATAACAAGAACAAGTACTTCATGTAACGGATCGATCAATAATGAGCGATCAGGAAACATCGCCGGAACAGATCAATGCCGAAGGCGTCGACTTGACCCTCATCCGGTGGATGCTGGAGATGACACCGGCCGAGCGTCTCGCCGCGCTTCAGAGCTTCGTCGATGCCGTCTGGGAAGCGCGGGGCGGGGAAGATGCGGCTTGACTTCCTTTCGGCTCTGCGTGTCCTCGCCAAACACGGAGTGGACTTCATTGTCGTTGGCGGCGTAGGCGCCGTACTCCACGGGGCGCCGGTGAGCACTTTCGATGTGGACATCGTGCATTCAACCGATTCGGAGAATGCTGCCAGACTGCTGGCCGCGCTCACCGAGCTTGATGCCTATTACCGCCTCCCAGCCGACAGGCGACTCAGGCCGGGCGTCTCCCACTTAGAGGGAACTCGTCACCAACTTCTCCTCACCCGCTTCGGACCGCTGGACGTCCTTGGATTCATCGGAAACGGGCGCCGATATGAGGATCTGCTCCCTCATACGGAGGAGATGCTGCTCGGGGCGGATCTCAAGGTTCGGGTGCTCGGTCTCGAAACGATCATTGCAAGCAAAGAAGAAACAGGGCAGGAAAAAGACCTTGCCAGCCTGCCGCTGCTGCGCGCCGCACTTGCAGAGAAGAAACGGAAAGAGACGTAACGCCGCCCATCTTCCCAGGTCTTCATGGAGGAGATGCCAAGCGGCTTGCGGTAATTGACGGCGGCGTCCCGTGCTCCAGGATGGATTGCGCTGCCCACTCGGTAATCCGCGGCGCTCGTTGGGTTCGCTCGGGCGCGTGCAGCGCCTCCTGTTTCTGCGAGTTGACGGGCGGAATGGGTTCGTTTGGTAAATTTGCGGGGTTGGAATTGCGTCGGTCCGGGCCGTCATGGTTTGGGGACTGTGGCGACGGGAGAAGATCATCCGGCGCGGGGTTGCGGAGTGATTTGAGACGCTCGAACTCCTCGACGGCGCGGCGGTAGTGGCGCTCGGCCTGGGCCTGGTAGCGGAGCAGCAGGGACCAGGAATTGGAACGTTGCGCCATGCGGTCGAAGCCTGTGGCCAGGACGAAGTTGCGGTTCTGAGCACGGACGATTTCGACGTCGCCATCGCCGACTAGGTCGGGGGTCATGGGCTTGATGGGGCTGTCGCAGGGATCGAGGGCCATATCCATGCAGGCCGTGAAGAGGCCGGCTTCCAGGCGGGCGGCGCGGAGCAGGGCATGCTGCGCCAGAGCGATGCGCTCGACTGCGAACAGCTCCTGGGAGCTGACGGGCCGGTAATCGGCGACGAGATCGTCTTTGAGGCGAGCGGCTTCGTCGAGTTCCTCCAGGCGGACGACGGCGAAGGTGGAAGCGGTGAAGCCGTGCTTGCGGGCGTTCCGTGCGGAACTGGCCTTTCCTTCGCGAGTTCGGGGTCCGGTGGAGCGCGTGGCGTTGGCGCGGTTGGCGGCAAGGCGTTTTTCGGAAGTGGATTTGCGCGGCATAGGTCCTCACCCGAGGAGTAGCACGGGGAGGGGGTGGAGTCTGAAATTGGCGGGGTGTAAGTGGGCGGTGTCTGGTGGGTTATCGAAAATGAAGGGTCGTGACTCCCCCATGGCGGCCTCGGTGGCCGACACAACGAGGGATGAAAACGCGATGGCGGGTAATGTGCCGCCTGCCCTGGGCAGACGGGCGTTCAGGTTGATTCCCTATTGCGTATACGCAGACTACGTAGTATCGTCTAATGTGGGTATGAACAGGACAATATATGTAAGGGACGAAGACGTTCCCGTTTGGGAACGCGCCAGAGAGTTAGCGGGAGACAAACTCGCGCCCGTCATAGTAGACGGATTGAAGCGGTTTATTGTCGAAAAGGAGCGTGAGGTGTCCGAGGCTAAGGGTTTTGAGCGTATTGAGGTCAGTTTCCATGACAGCGATTTCAACGGCCTGATGAAGAAGCGGGCATTTAATGGGAAATGGGTATTTCCTCTGAAGAGTCCTCTCAAGTCGGATGAGGTTGATTTCACACAGTACTATGCGCTCGCTATTACGGCCAAGGGCGCGGTGGTAATTATCTCCTGGACTGCTGACCATGACGGTGAATCGTTCAAACGGTTCAGAGTCTATGATTCGTTCGATGCCGCAGCGGCTGAGCGATCAGTCGCGTGGGCCGCAATTATGGCTACAGAACACTTGGGCGTTCCAGTAGAGGAACTTGATATCTGAAAGGATTCTGCGGCGGTATCGGATGAACAAGGCGTTTGAGTACGAGGCGGAATATGACAGGCAAGGCCGGTTGGTCAAGCGCCGTTGGAGTATCGGGCCGATTCTCATCACGACGGCTGCGAGCGTAATTCTAGCATTTACGGGACACTCAGTATGGAACGGGTTCGTCAGCTTGGTGCAGGCCTGTAGGTGGTGGTAGAAGTATCATCGTCGACGCGTTCTGTGGAGGCCGCAACCTCATATTCTCTGGGGAGCATGCCCCCCCCAAAAAGCAAAAAGCCCGAACCTTTGGGTTCGGGATTTTTGTAAATTAAACCGGGCGACTTCCTACTCTCCCACACACTTGCGCGTGCAGTACCATCGGGGCTGAGAGGCTTAACTACCGTGTTCGGGATGGGAACGGGTGGGTCCCTCTCGCTAAGGTCACCCAGAAGCTGGATGAAAACTGAATATTGACGGGCCTAAACAAGTTGGAAAGCTAACTAGAGCAGCGTACGCGTGTGTACGCAGTTAAATTTTATGGTCAAGCCGAACGGGCAATTAGTAACGGTAAGCTCAACGTATTGCTACGCTTACACATCCGTCCTATCAAACTGGTAGTCTTCCAGTGCCCTTCATATCTTTCGATTGGGAGATCTCATCTTGGGGAAGGTTTCACGCTTATATGCATTCAGCGTTTATCCTGACCGAACTTCGCTACCCAGCGATGCCCCTGGCGGGACAACTGGATCACAAGAGGTTCGTTCACCCCGGTCCTCTCGTACTAAGGGCAAGCCCCCTCAAATCTCCTACGCCCACCACAGATAGGGACCGAACTGTCTCGCGACGTTCTGAACC
>CAIYHG010000065.1 GCA_903925975.1 uncultured Acidobacteriia bacterium
CCAGCTTGGTCCAGCCCCGGAGACGGCGCTCGGGTTGCTTCCCAGCAGAGCCCTATCCTCCGCTCCGGTCGGGAGTAGTGTAGCCGAAATCATGAAAACGAACGAAAAAGATTTGCTTGACAGGGGCAGCGCTCTCATACAGGCTTCATTCCGTCCCCCGCGCATCCGCCTGCCCCGAAGCGCGTATTCTCCGCTTCCTCCGCGATCTCAGGTTTTGATTTTGGACCCAGCTCTTCTCCGCGTTTTTCTCCGCGTCTCGGCGTCTCCGCGTCAAATCAAACCATCCCCAACCACAAAAGCCTCAACGCTACGCCCGCTGCCAGCGCCTGACGCCCGCTACAATATCAACGTGGCCTTAACTTGTTATCTGGACGCATTTTCGGGAATCAGCGGCGATATGCTCGTCGGCGCCCTGGCGGATGCCGGCGCGGATCAGCGCGCCATCGTGGACGCAATCGCATCGCTCGAAGCCGGCGCCAGCGTCCGCTTTGAAAAGGTGAAGCGCTGCGGCATCGGCGCCACCAAGTTCCACGTGGACCTGGAGTACGACCACGCTCACGAGCACGAGCACGAGCATGCCCACGAACATGACCATGGGCACTCCCATGAGCACAAGCATGAACACGAACACGGGCGCGGCCATGGGCACGAACACGAGCACGGCCACAGTCACGAACAGCCCCATGCGCATGAGCACGAACATGAGCACGAGCACCGCAGCCTTTCGCATATTCTGCGCATGATCGAGAAGGCCGACCTGCCGGTGCGCGCCAAAGCCAACGCTTCCGCGGTCTTCAAGCGCCTCGGAGCGGCCGAGGCCCACGTTCACGGGGTGGACATTGAGAGCGTACATTTTCACGAAGTTGGAGCTGCCGATTCCATCGCCGATATCGTAGGCGCCTGCCTCGGTTTCGAGTTGCTGGGCGTCGAGACCATCGTCTCCTCCCCGCTCAACGTGGGCAGCGGCGCCGTAAAGATGGAGCACGGCGTGCTGCCCGTTCCGGCCCCGGCCACCGCGCGCTTGCTCACCGGCTTTCCCATTTACTCGGCCGGCCCCGCCAAGGAACTCACTACTCCCACCGGCGCGGCCGTGGCCACGACGCTGGCGAAATCCTTCGGCATCCTCCCCGCCATGAAGATCACCGCCACGGGCTTCGGCGCGGGCGGCCATGATTTCAAGGACCGCGCCAACGTTCTGCGAATCATCCTGGGCGAAACGAGCGGAGCCTCCGAAGCCCTCACGGTCTCCGTGATCGAAGCCAACATAGACGACCTCAGCCCGCAAGTGCTGGCCTACGCCGCCGAACGGCTGATGGCACTAGGCGCGCTTGACGTGTCGCTGCACCCCGCGTTTATGAAGAAAGGCCGCCCCGGCAACATGCTGCAAATCATCGCCAAGCCGGAAGACCGCGAGAGGCTCGCGCAGGCGGTGTTCGCCGAAACCCCCACCTTCGGCTTGCGCATCCACGACGCGGAGCGCCGCGTTCAGTCGCGCACGTTTACCGAAGTTCAAACGCCGCACGGCGCCGTGCGGGTGAAGGTCTCGGGCGAAGGCTGCTACTCGCCCGAGTACGAAGACTGCCGCAAGCTGGCGCTTGAATCCGGCGTTCCCTTGCGTGACGTGATAGCGGCAGCCAACCTGGCCTACCTAAACCAACTCAAATGAAATACTACCTGACCACCCCGCTCTATTACGTGAATGCCGCGCCGCACATCGGGCACACGTATACCACCATGGCCGCCGAGACCATCGCCCGCTTCAAGCGCATGCAAGGCTACGAAGCCGTGATGTTCACCGGCACCGACGAGCACGGCCAAAAGGTGGAACGCGCCGCGGAGGCCACCGGGAAATCGCCGCAAGAGTTCACCGATGCCATAGCGGCGGAGTTCCAGCAGCAGTGGGCGCGCCTGAATATCCGCGTGGACCGCACCATCCGCACCACCGACCCGCGGCACCACCGCAAGGTCCAGTGGCTGTTCGAGCGCTGCGTGGAGCGCGGCTATATCTACAAGGGCAACTATACCGGGCAGTATTGCGTTTACGACGAGTTGTACGTGAACGAAGCCAAGGCGGGCGAACCCTGCCCCGAGTGCGGACGCCCCACGGAAACGGTGACCGAGGAGAACTACTTCTTCAAGCTTTCCGCGTTCGCCGGGCGCTTGCTCGAACTGTACGAAAAGCACCCCGAGTTCATTCAGCCCGAATCGCGCCGCAACGAGGTTCTCTCCTTCGTGCGGCAGGGCCTCAATGACCTCTCGATCAGCCGCACGACATTGAAATGGGGCATCCCTCTGCCGGTTGAGGGGCCACACGTGTTCTATGTGTGGTTCGACGCTCTGATCGGCTATCTGAGCGCAGTCGATGGCGAGGAGTTGTGGCCCGCGGACCTGCACCTGATCGGCAAGGAAATCGTCCGCTTCCACGGCGTCTTCTGGCCGGCGTTCCTGATGGCGGCGGAGGTTCCGCTGCCCAAGCGGATTTTCGCCCACGGCTGGCTGCTCTTCGAAAACGACAAGATGAGCAAGTCGCGCGGCAACATCGTGCGCTCCGATCCAATTCTGGAAGTGATGGGCGCCGATGCGCTGCGCTACTTCCTGCTGCGCGAAATCGTCTTCGGGCAGGACGGCAGCTTCAGCTACGACGCTCTGGTGGGGCGCTATAACTCCGACCTCGCCAACGGCCTCGGCAATCTGGCCAGCCGGACGCTCACCATGGTGCATCAGTATCGCGAGGGGCGGATTCCGGCAGGCAGCTCCAATCCGGAAATCGCCGCGGCGGCGGCCGGCGCGATTGCGGCCGTGCAGGCGAATTTCGAAAAGTTCGAGTTCTCTAAGGGACTCGAAGCCGTGTGGGGCCTGATTTCCGCGGTGGATAAGTACATCGTGGAATGCGCCCCCTGGAAACTGGCCCGCAAGACGGACGAGGAGTCCATCAAAAAGCTGGATGAGACGCTGTACACCGCGGCCGAAGCGCTGCGCGTCGTAACCGCGCTGCTTGGGCCGGCGATGCCGCAATCGGCGCCGAAGATATGGGCGCAGCTCGGCATGCCCGATTCCATCGAATCCGTCCGCTTCGCTTCGCTCGCCTGGGGCGGCCTCGCTGCCGGGCAACAGATTGCGCCGGTAGAAGGGGTGTTCCCGCGCATCGAGCTCAAGGACGCCGTGGCCAGAATGCGGGCGCTCGAAGAGCAGGCGTCCGCGAGGCAGGCCGCGCTTCTCGGCAAAAAGGTAGAACCCGCCGAGCCCGCCAGCCCGAAGATCCCGATTGACGACTTCGTCAAGATCGATCTGCGCGTGGGGCAAGTAATTTCCGCCGAGCGCGTCAAAGGGGCCGACAAGCTGCTGCACATGAAGGTGGATATCGGGGAAGCCCAACCGCGAACCATCGTGGCCGGTATCGCCGAAGCCTACGCGCCGGAAGCCATGGTGGGCCGCAAGGTGGTGATCGTGGCGAACCTTCAGCCACGCAAGCTCCGCGGAATCGAATCGAACGGCATGATCGTGGCCGCCTCGGTGGAAGGCGGCAAACCCGTTCTGGCGGGGTTCCATGAAGATATTCCCGTGGGAGCGCGCCTGAAGTGACGCTGGTTGACTCGCATTGCCACCTCGACGACCCGAAGTTCGATGCGGATCGCGAGGCGGTTATCGAGCGGGCGCTGGCGGCAGGGGTGACGCGGATGCTGGCGGTGGGAACGGGCAACGGCCCGCCCGACCTGGAGGCCGGCGTGCGGCTGGCAGCGGCTTACCCGTTCATCTATGCCTCGGTGGGCGTGCATCCGCACGACGCCTCGAAGGCCGGCGAAGAGACTTTCGCGAAACTCCGGGAGTTGGCGGGACTTCCGAAAGTGGTCGCCATCGGCGAGATCGGCCTCGATTACCACTACGACCTGTCGCCGCGCGAGACGCAGCGGAAGGTATTCGAGAGCCAGTTGCGAATCGCGCGCGAGACGGGCAAGCCCGTGATCATTCACACCCGCGAGGCGTGGGACGATACTCTGGCGATTCTGCGGAGTGAACTGCCTCTGCCGGTCGATGGCGTCATGCACTGCTTTACGGGCGATGCCCGGCAGGCGGAGCAGGCGCTTGAGATGGGCTTCCACCTGGGCTTCGGGGGCGTGATCACGTTCAATAGCGCCGAATCCGTCCGCGAGGCGGCGCGCATCACGCCGCTCGACCGGCTTCTGATCGAGACCGATTGCCCTTACCTGGCGCCCGTGCCGCATCGCGGAAAACGGAACGAACCGGCCTTCGTGGCGGTAGTTGCGCAGCGCCTCGCCGCGTTGCGTAACGAAAACGTGGAGGTGGTGGCGTGCTCGACCACCCGGAATTTCGAGCGCCTGTGTTTGCGGCGGACCGCCGAGAGCGAGTAAACTAATTGGATTACATGAATTTAGGCAAGGTGGGGCAGGCTTTCACTGCGAAAAACATTTTCGACCTGATTCAGGAAGAACTCGCTCAGGTCGAGCAAAAGATGGGCGTGGAGACCGTTGCCCCCGCCGACGCAGTTACCGCCATTGGTAAATACCTCCAGAGCGCCGGCGGCAAGAGGCTTCGCCCCGCCCTGCTATTGCTATCGGCGAAGCTGGTGAGCCCTACGCCCAACCGCCTGCCCGAGGGCGCGATTCGCCTGGGCGCTGTGGTGGAGATCATTCATGCCGCCACGCTGGTTCACGACGACGTGATCGATGGCGCCCAGACCCGGCGCGGACGCCCTTCGACGAACATCAAGTGGGGCAATCACGCTTCCGTTCTGGCCGGCGACTGGCTGTACATGCAGGCGTTTCAAATCGCCCTGCGCGAACGCGATTTCCGCACGCTCGATCTGTTGATCGGCCTGACTCAGGTGATGGTGGAAGGCGAGCTTCTGCAGTTGGACACTATCGGCAAGATCGACATCACCGAGACGGACTGCATGGAACTCGTGGACCGCAAGACCGCGCGCCTGTTCTCGGTGTGCGCCCGTCTCGGGGCGCTGGCCGAACACGCCGATGCCGCCACCGAGGACCGCATGGGCGAATACGCCTGGAACCTGGGAATGGCGTTTCAGCTAGTGGACGACGTCCTCGATTTCACCGCGAGAGAGAAGACGCTGGGCAAGCCCGTGGGCGGCGATCTTCGCGAAGGCAAAGTCACCCTGCCGCTGGTGTATGCGCTCGAATACGCCACGCCGGAAGAGCGCAGGCTGATCAACGGAATTCTCACCGAGCGGAGCTACGACACAACGCCTTTCCCTCGGGTGCTCGCGATCCTGGAGCGCTACAACGCCATCGAGCGCGTTCGCGAGCGAGCGGCCACGTTTACCGAAAAAGCCCGCGCCATCATGTCCGAATTTCCGGATTCGCCTTACCGGCGGGCCTTGCTGGCCGTCACCGGCCTGGTTACCGACCGCGATCATTAGGACCCGATCCATTTTCCCGGCGGCTGGTTATTCGCTTGATACAAATTATCTATTTCCCTGCTGACACGGCGCCTCCGTATACTCAAGTTACTCGCTGAACGAAACCTAACTCGGCGGCACAGCACAGCACCAGACATAACTGCACCACTCCTCCAAGCGACTGAACCACCCCGCGCAGGCCGCCCCCGGGCCTGCGCACCCCTGCTTTTTCGCAACCACCCCGCTAAGCCGCGAGTCCACGCTGCCCTAAGCAGCGACTTACGCACGCCCTTCTCTAGAACCGGAAAAACCACGGATGTTATACTGGCGTTGGCCGAAAGGTCGGGAAGCAAGATACTCTATCTGGCGGCAGACGTCACGGGATGGATGGTTCGCCAAGCGGCGTGTGGTAACGACGAAAGGACTTCTATGAGAAACAAGGCAATACTACTGGGATTCGTGCTAGGTTTCGGATTCGCGGCGCTCGCCGCGGAGCCCCCATCGGCAAACATCACCAACGGCGTGGTTCGCGCAAAGCTGAATCTGCCGGACGTGGATAACGGCTACTACCGGGGCACGCGTTTCGATTGGTCGGGCTCCGTCCTGAGCCTGGAAGCCAACGGGCACAGCTACTTCGGACAGTGGTTCCCGCGCTACGACCCGCACATTCACGATTCCATCACCGGGCCGGTTGAAGACTGGGCGCCGCTGAATTATACCGAAGCGAAGCCAGGCGAAACGTTCGTGAAGGTCGGCATCGGCGTGCTCAAGCGCATCGACGAGAAGCCCTACAGTTTCAGCGCTCCCTACGAGCTTCTGGAAACCGGCAAGTGGTCCGTGCGCACGGGGGCTGACTTCGTGGAATTCCGGCATGAGCTGACCGATGCGAAAACCGGCTTTGGCTACGTCTACACGAAGACGGTCCGGCTGACGGCAGGCAAGTCGCAGATGACCATCGACCACACCCTGAAGAACACCGGCACGAAGGCGATCGCGACCAACGTTTACAACCACGGCTTCTTCATGCTCGATCAGCAGCCGACCAGCCCCGATTTCACGGTGACGTTCCCGTTTGATATTAAGGCCGTCCGCGACATGGCCCCGCTGGCGGAGGCGAAGGGCAAGCAGATCACTTATCTAAAGGAGTTGGCCGAGACCAATCCGGTTCCGGCCGGCGCTCCGGCAGCTGCTGGCGCTCCTCCGGCAGGCGGTCCGCCCGCTGGCGCCCCTCCGGCTGGCGGCACTGGCGCTCCCGGCGCACGTCCGGCTGGCGGCGGGCGGCAGCAGGCGAGTTCCGTTATTGAAGGGTTCAGCCTGACGGATCCGAAGGATTTCGATATTCGCATTGAGAACAAGAAGACCGGCGCGGGAATCCGCATCGTGGGCGACCGCCCTCTCTGGCGGATCAACTTCTGGTCCATCCGGACCACGGTATGCCCGGAAGCTTACGTCGAGGTAAAGGCCGATCCCGGCAAGGAAACCTCCTGGCGCTTGACGTACGATTTCTACTCGCTGCCGGCAGCGGCGCGCTAGACCCGCACAGGTCATGATTTGGCCGCTTCGGCTCCTCGCCGAAGCGGCGCTCTCGTGTTTAGCTATCCTGTGGAGTACAAGACGGCTGATTGCAAGGCAAATTGGATTTGAGACGGCTTTGTTGTGGCGCGGTTGACCACGGCGAAGCCGTTTTTATTCCGAGAACGGCCGACCACAGGTGAGCGCGGAGGAGGGAAATCACTTGAGGCGTGGACACACGCGAAAGTGGGCGTCTGGGCTTGCGGCGCTGCCAGCGTGGGGTCGGTACAGATCGGTTAGGCTGGTCTGCGATAGTTCAGATCCGCGCCTTGCTTGAGACGATAGGCAACCGGCCGGACGATCAGCAACAACAGACGCCGCTCACCGCCGGCGCGCTTCCAGCGTAGCGGCAAAATGATCTTAATATCGAAGTCGCAGGTATTGCCGGCAGCGCAGGCGAGAACCGTTTGCCAGGGGATGGACTGATCCTGGCGGTATTGCTCTGGCGTAGGCAGACGTTGCCCGTAGGCGCGACGGCGGCCGCGGCCCTGATTTTCTTCCTCCGCTGTGGGCAATGCATGGAAGCATGCATCCTTGCGGATGCGCCCGATGAGAGTGGTTGTTTGGGGCAGGCCTTTGAAGACCGCTCGAAAAGTGGAGGGCGCACGGAAGTACCTACCAAAAGAAGAGGCCCCCTGATCTAGTCAGCGGGCCAAACACGAGGGTCTCGATGCTAGTGTCGAGACTTCTTCATCCAGTCTTACCTATTCGGGGGATCATTGCGCGGAGGACCCGCGGGGCTTCTACTGCGTGTGGCCGATCTCGTAGACGTAGATCCGGTGCTCGGCGGACCCCATTTTCACTAACACCAGCCGGCTCTCACGCCAGCCTCGGATCGGGTAATCGTTGGATACAACCCTGGTCCCCGGCTTGAGATACTTTTCGAGGTTCGGCTTGAGCCTCTCGTTGGAACTGGTGAGCAGGTACATCGTCACCACGGTAGCGGCGCTGAGATCCACGCGGAGCGCGTTGCCCTCCACGATCTTGACGCGGTCCTCTAGACCGAGGGTCTTGATCCGCCGCTCCGCCGTGCGGCACAACTCGGGATTCAATTCCACGCCCACGCTGCGGGCCCCGAACTTCTGCGCCGCGGTAATCACGATTCTGCCGTCGCCGCTGCCCAGGTCATACACCACGTCGTCGGCTTTCACGTTTCCGGCTTCGAGCATACGCTCCACCAGAATCTGCGGCGTGGGGATATAGGGCGCCAGGCTTTCCGCGCCGAACTGCTGGGCCGAAACGGGGAGAGTGACTGCCAGCGTCAACAGTCCGTAAACAAGGGCTCGCATCTTCATAAAGCCAAGAGGTTCACTGCGAGGCAGTGTTGCCCGCCACGGTTGCTCCAATCTTAGATATTACAATACGCCCCACGATCTCGCTCCAGGCGAAGAACAGATCGCGCGGCCGGCTGATCGTATATTCCACGCCCTTCAGGTAGCGCACCGCCGTCCCGATCGCATCCCGCCAAGGGTTCACCTGCGGTTCCAGGTTGTAATTCATGTAATAGACGGGGAACTTCACGTCGCCCATGTCCCGCAGCGCATCCTGTGAAACGGCTCCGTCCACATCTACCTTCGGCCCGGCAATGATCACCGCGTCGGGGGGGTCGCTATCGTCCTTGATCTCTTTGGTGAACAGCCCGGTGAGGAAATCGACCCCGGCATTCTTTTCCGCAAGCTGCCTCAAATCCACCGTGCCCAGTTTGAGCGACTTCACGGCTTCGCCCAACGCGGGAAAGTCGATCTGCGACGCTTCGTCCTGCCGGTAGAGCACCCGCTGTTGTTGCATGTTGAAAGCAACTACTGAAAACTTACCGACGCGCGGATCGCGATCCATGTTTCGTAATATCCACACGAGTGCGCTCAAATCCACGGGCTGCAGGGCCGCGGAGGTGGACTCCTGAGGGGCAAAGTTCAAGATCACCTTCAAGTTGAGGGGGCCGCCGCGGGCGTCGCGCTGCACCGGAGGATCCTCCTTAAACTGTTCCACATCAGCCGCTTGCACGGCGTCGGCGGTTATATCGAGCGCCATCTCGCGGTCGCGGACGGGGATGCTCGCCTCCATTTCCCAGTTGTTGGAGCATACGCGCTCCAGGCGATCGCGCATTAGCCAGGAAACACGGTACTTCCCTTCCCCCACATCGAACACGCCGTGAATCGCCGCCTCGCCTTTGGCGTCTTCTTCGATCTCCGGAACCGTCACGCGTTGCAGCATGTAAACCGGCGCATCGGGATGGTCCTCGGGAGTGACCTGGTAGACCATGGTCAACAGGCCGCCGTTGCCCGTAAGTTCCTTGAGGGGAATGCTCACGTCGTAGCCGGCGTGAAACTTGAGATCGAAGCCGAGCGTGGGTTTTACCGGTTCGACGTGGCAGGGAATATCGGTGCGCGTTTCCCGCGTTTCGAGCACGGCTGCATCGGCGAAGAACAACCGCACGATGCCCTCCTCGCCGCGCATTAATTCCTGAGCGTGAAGAGAGGGAGCAAAGCTGGCGCAAGACAGAACAATTCCCGCCCCCAACCCCAGCAATCTAAATGAGAATGCCCGCCGCCTTGCCAGCGCGGATGCGCCCGCCATACCATCGCCCTCGCCCGGAGGAATGAACCGGTACTGTATTATGCACCAAAATTCATAGACCGGTATGGACAAATGTAGACACCCGTGGCGGATTCCCGTGATGTCACGTAACCTCCTGAGCGCGCGGCGCATGACATACAAGATGCCGTAGAAATCAAAACGACTTGGCTACTCGCGCGGGAATCCCCAACCGTCACAGCGCCGGCGCCATTTTGTGCTTCAGCACACGCCGGCACACGAAGGGAGAGTGCGGCGGGCACGCTTCCACGGCGCCGTCCAAGTGGATTTCCTCCAGCATCCCGGTAACGTGAATACGGGACAGCTCGAAGCCGTAGGATGCCACGGCCTCCCGGATGTGATCCAGCCAAGGGGCATACGCCGGAAACTCCACAAGCGTAACGTCCTCCACGGATTCGCTCCCATCCGAGCGCTGCGAGACGATTGAAGCCTCGTGGAAAATCTCGGGGTTAATGGGCAACTGAACTTCGGCCAGCGCTTCGAGCAACGACTCGAGCGAACGCGCATCCACTTCAATCGAGACGGAAACCAAGGCGCCCTCAGTTCCCGATAGGGCAGGGCCGCCTTGTAAGGCGGCGGGCCAGACGCTCATCTTAATCCTCCAGCATCCGGCGGACGGTCGCTCAAAATCAAAAAACCCTGGGCCCAAAGGCGCCAGGGTCGAAATGTTTTCGAACAGACCGACTCACCTTTAGCACTTTTTTTCGTGGTTGCAATTAGCTGGGCTCTCAAGGAGCCCTAAATCAATCCACGTACACTAAGAACTTATCACCAGCCGGACCTTCTTGCAACCGGATTAATCGCCTGCGCGGTTGAAGGGGCAATGGGGAGCGCGGGCGTAGACCGCCTGCCGCGAACCGCACACGGGGCAGGCGATCTCGGGTTTGCGCGCGCTACTAGTTCGACTTAGGGAAGAAATCGGGATCGAGGGTGGCCTTGACCTTCCCAACCAGATCATCCACGGCCTTCTGCACGGCCGCCGGCCCCATGTCTTGCTCCAATTCGGGGCGGACCTCCTCAAAGGTCTTGGCCTTCCTCGATTCCACCTTGATGAGGTGATAACCGAATTGCGTCTTCACGGGCTGGCTCAGCGTGCCGGGTTCAAGCGCAAATGCGGCAGTGTCGAACTCGGGCACCATCTGCCCTTTGGTGAATGCGCCCAGATCGCCGCCCTTGGCGCCGGAGCCGGTGTCGTCGGATTCCGCCTCCGCCAGTTTCGCGAAGTCCTCGCCGGCGGCGATGCGCTTCCGCAGCGCCTGCACCTTCGCCAGCGCCTCGGCGTCCGTAAGGTCCTTCTCGCCAGTCTTTACCGGAACCGGAGATCCTGCGAAGCGGATGAGGATGTGCCGCGCCTGAACCTCCTCGTATTCGGCTTTATGGTCGTCGTAGTACTTCCTCAGATCGGCTTCCTTCGGCGCGGCGGCTTTGGCCAGGTCGTTGTAGACAAGCCCGGCCAGGATATTGTCCGACTGATAGCGCACCAAAGTCTGGAAGGACGGCGTCTGGTCGAGCTTTCTGCGCCGCGCTTCCTGCGCGAGAGCGAGCATCTTAACGATGGAATCCGCAAAAGCGGCCTTCTGCGCGCCGCGCACCTGGTCACGATACTGCTCGGGAACGGACTCGACAATTGCATCGAAATCCGCGACGGTGAGCGTCTGATCCCCCACCGTAATCACGGCCTTATCGGGAGGCAGGGCCGGCGTGGCGGGTTTGGCTTGGGCAGCCGGAGTCGCGGGAGTTGCGGCCGGCGGAGTCTGCGCCGCCAGCGACAGCGCGCAGGCCGCAAGAATACATCCAAAACGGGAAAACTTCATTCAAATATCGTATCAGAGGCCCCGGTCCGCCCTACGCCGCCGGTTCCACCACGGCCGACATCGAGCCTTTGGAACGCGGCAACCGCCAATCCGCCCCGTAGGATTGAATCTGGTCGCGCGCGAATTCGGCTTGCGGCAGTTCGCAAATGATAATCACGGTGCGTCCGCAGCGGTCCACTTCCTCGGCGTGCCGGTAGGCCTGCTCCATCGTGAAGATGAAAATCCTCTGGAGCATCTCGATCACGTAATCGTAGGTGTGGTCGTCATCGTCCAGCAATACGACCCGGTAGAGCGGAACCAACTGGTCCGGTTCCGCGGTCTCCGTATCTGGAGCGGCCGAAGGGTTCGCCATGAGCGCCGGCGCCGACCGGAAGCGGTCAGGCACTGGACTAGTATCCGCCATCGGGCGCTTGCCGCACAACCGCATGGGAGAATGGGAAGCGTCAGGCGCACCCTATGCCCAAGCCCGTCTATTTGGATTATCACTCCACCACCCCGGTGGACCCCCGGGTTCTCGACGCCATGCTTCCCTGGTTCAGCGAGCGCTTCGGGAACGCGGCCAGCCGCAGCCACTCCTTCGGGTGGGAGGCAGAGAAAGCCGTGGAACTCTCCCGCAAACGCATTGCGGAATCGGTGGGCGCGTCGCCGCGCGAAATCGTCTTCACCAGCGGCGCCACCGAATCGGACAACCTCGCCGTGAAGGGCGCGGCCGCGGGCGGCGGCCACGTGATCGCCATGTCCACCGAGCACAAGGCCGTGCTCGATTCGGTCGGCCGCCTTGAGAAACGCGGCTTCGAGGTCACGCTTCTGCCGCCCGAACCCGACGGCCTGCTCGACCTCAACCGCCTGTGCGACGCCATCCGCCCGGATACGGTCCTCGTCAGCGTGATGTACGCCAATAACGAAATCGGAGTCGTTCAGCCCGTAAGCGAAATCGGCGCCATCTGCCGCGGGCGCGGCGTGTTGTTCCACTGCGATGCGGCCCAGGCGTTCGGAAGAATCCCGGTGGATGTGGAGCGCGACGATATCGACCTGATGTCCCTCAGCGCGCACAAGATCTACGGCCCGAAGGGCGTGGGCGCGCTTTACGTGCGCCGGCGCAGGGCGCGAGTGGAAGCGCAGATCGATGGCGGCGGCCACGAGTTCGGATTGCGCTCCGGTACGCTCAACGTGCCGGCCATCGTCGGCTTCGGCCACGCGTGCGCCATTTGCGCCGAAGAGATGCCGGCCGAATCGGCCCGCGTGGCGGAGTTGCGCGACCTGCTGAAGCAGCGCCTGGAATCGGCCCTCGAAGGCGTGCGCGTCAATGGCTCGCTTGCGCGGCGCCTCCCCAACAACCTCAACATGAGCTTCGACGGGGTGGATGCCGAAGCGCTGTTAATGGCGCTCCCCGACGTGGCCCTCTCGACCGGTTCGGCGTGCTCCTCGTCCACCATGGAGCCGAGTTACGTTCTCCGCGCCCTCGGCGTGAGCGACCAGGCCGCCCGCGGCTCCGTGCGCTTCGGCCTCGGCCGTTTCAACACAGCCGAAGAGATCGAGTACGCGGCGGGAAGGGTGATCGAAGCCGTCGGCAGGCTGCGGGCGATGGCGCCGAACCGGCCAGGCAATCTGCCCATCCTGCCCTAGCGCGACTGGAACAGGCGCGGCGCAAGGTCCACCATGCTGAATCGCCAGTAGCTGTAATTGTGGCCGTATCCGGGCGTTTCAATGTACGTCAGCTTGAGATTCTTGCCCTCCAGCCACTGCTTGAGTTGGCCGCGAGCCGGGGTGGAGACGAAAACCCGGAGAATACCCCCGAATCGTCGCAGGGGTCTGCCTTCGTAGCCGATAAGGAATTAGACGCTGCAGATACAGCCCTATGCTTGTACTCATCGGTATGGCCCTGGTCTTCGCGACCGTGTTGGGCGGTTTTCTCCTCGAAAAAGGGAATCCTTACGTCTTGATGCAGCCGGCGGAGCTTCTGATTGTGGGCGGCGCCGCCGTCGGAATCACGCTGGTAGCTAACCCCAAGTCAGTGCTGCGCAAGATGTGGCACGGGGCCGGCTCCGTGTTTCACCCACCGGCCCATACGCGTGAATCGTTCCGCCGCAATTTGCGGATGCTCTACGAGGTCTTCAGCTACGCACGCCGCGCGTCCCTGGTGAACCTGGAGCCCGACGTGGAAGATCCGGAGAAGAGCCGCATCTTTTCGAACTACCCGGAGTTTCTGCGCGACCGGGCCACTCGCGCTTTCGTCTGCGATTCGCTTAGAATGCTGATCCTCGGAGCCGCAAAACCGCACGAGCTCGATCACCTGATGGATCTGGATATCGACGTCCAGCGCCGGGGGCGGCGCGAACCGGTGAGCGCCCTCAGCGCGATCGCCGATTCCCTTCCGGGCCTGGGCATCGTGGCCGCGGTGCTGGGCGTGGTGATTACCATGGAAGCCATCGGTGGCTCTCCCGAAACCGTGGGGCAGAAGGTGGCCGCGGCGCTGGTGGGCACTTTCCTGGGGATTCTGTTGTGCTACGGCGTAGTGGGACCTATAGCCGCCCGCCTCGATACCGTGAATCAGCAGCAGACCCAGTTTCTGATGGTTCTGCGCATCGCCATGCTGGCCTACGCGCGCGGCTCGTCGCCGCTCCTGTCTATCGAGTATGCGCGCCGCTCGATTCCGATCGAACTGCGCCCGTCCTTCGACGAGATGGAAAAATCCATCAAGCGCGAGGCCAAGATACCGTCCGTTTCGGAGCATCAGGCGGAGGGCCAGAACGCCGCCAAAGCCGTGGAGGGCCAGAGTGCCGCCAAAGCCACAGCCTGAACCGGTGGAAGCGCCGCACTATATTGGCAGGGGGCACGACGAGGAAACAGCGCGCCACGGCGGCGCGTGGAAGGTGGCCTACGCCGATTTCGTCACCGCGCTGCTGGCGTTATTCATCGTGCTGTGGCTGATGACCGCCAGCTCCAGGGTGAAGCAGTCCGTAGCCGGATATTTCCATGACCCGCGCGGCTACGCCAAAACGCTGGGCGCGGGCCCGGCCGGCTCCGGCGAGGGTCTGCTGGTGCAGGAACGGAATGTGGGCGACGTGAAAGCGGCGCTCGAGCAGGCTATGCGCCAGATGCCGGAGCTGAAGAAGATTAAGGACAACGTGGGCTTCAGCGTGACCGGCGAGGGACTGAGGATCGATCTGCTCGAAACCGAACAGGGCCTCTTCTTCGTTACCGGGCAACCGGGCCCCACACCGGCCGGCGAACGGCTCCTGGGGTTGCTGGCCGAGCAGATCTCCAAGATCCCCAACTCCGTCGTAATAGAGGGCCACACGGATGCGCAGCCGTTTCGCGACGCGGCGCCTTTGGCCGGGTATACGAACTGGGAGCTTTCCACCGACCGCGCCAATACCGCGCGCCGCCTGCTGATGGCGAACGGCGTGAGCCCGGAGAAGATCGCTGAGGTGCGGGGATTCGCGGATAAAAAGCTGTTTCGGCCGGGCAATCCGCAAGACCCGCGCAACCGCCGCGTGTCGGTGGTGGTGAAATTCGAGCCGGGGGCCGGCGCCGAAGCCCCGAAAGCCGCGAGTGCCCGACAGTAGGCCGTTGGTTGACCGTGCGTTTCTGGGCCCGCTGCCGCATCATGCAACGCGGCGTATGGATGTTCGATCAGGCTTCGGATTTCAGAGTCAGCCGGCAGCCAATTCCGACGGCGTGACCAGCCCGGCGGCAACGGCAAACCGAAACAATCCCTGTGGGGCGGTGTTCTCTAACCACGCAGCCGGCTTGACTCCCAGAGCGCCCAACCCCCGCACGTAGTGCTGAATGAGGGCGGCTTCACCGATCAACACGAGCGGCGTACCACTGGCCAGGGAACCGCCCATGCGGCTGAGCCCCGAGACCAGTTCGTGGCCGATGAGCAGGCCGGAAAGATAGTTCTTCAGCACGGAGTTCGGCAGGCGATGGGTTAAGCCCAGACTTCGGGTAGCGAACAATTGATGCGGCAGATCGCCCGGCCGGCTCTCCTTCGCCGCTTCAATGCCTTTCACGAAGGCTGCGTTCGCCTCGCCGGAATTGATGGGCCCGGGTTCGGATATCAGGCGGGCAAGAATCGAATGGCGGCTCAGTACGGCGAACAACTCACCCGTCATATAGGTGGCAAACCGCTCGATGCGGCCATCCTCTATCCGCACCCACTTGGAGTGAGTGCCCGGCAATGCCATGCAGGCTTGCGCGGACCACTCCGGGCGCTCGGCCAGCGCGCCCGAAATCTGTATTTCCTCGCCTCGCATCACGTCGGGCGCCGCATCGGCGGGATCGTACATCACTCCCGGGGCGATCAGTATGGGGACGCCAAGTCCGCTGTCCACGGAAACCGTGCACGTCGCCAATACCTGGGTGTCGGCTGGACACACCACGTAGGGAGCTTCCTTCCACCCCTGGGCGCTGCCGACCATACCGCCGGCGACCACCGGCAGGCCCGGCCAGCGGCCCATCCACTCACCGCACAATTCGGCGAACGCCAATTCGAAGCCGCGCACGCCCTGTTCCGGCAGGTTCTGGATACCGTGATCGTTGGCCCGTTGGACCATCACCTTGCCGCGGCGATCCATCAGAAACGCCCGCAGGCTCGATATTCCCCAATCGAGAGCCAGAAGCGCGGGCTCCGGGACCGCGTTCGAGTTCACTTTCCTCTCCCTTTCACTGCGTCAATTCCGCGTGGCGGAAACACTCCACCGTGTGGTCGTTGACCATGCCGGTGGCCTGCATGAATGCGTAACAAATGGTGGAGCCCACGAAACTGAAACCTCGTTTTGTCAGGCCTTTGCTCATGGCATCCGATTCGGCGGTGCGAGCGGGAACGTCGCCGCTTCGCTTGCGGCCGGCCTGAATAGGGCCGCCGCCCACGAACGTCCAGATGTATTGGCTGAAGCTGCCGAATTCCTTTTCGACGGCCAGAAAAGCCTGCGCATTCCGAATCGCCGCGCCGATCTTCAAACGGTTGCGAACAATGCCCGCGTCCGCCAAGAGGGCCGCGACTTTGTCGTCGCCATACCGCGCCACCTTGCGGGCGTCGAAGCCATCGAAGGCCGTCCGATACGCCGGCCGCTTCTTCAGAATCGTGGACCAGCTCAGGCCGGCTTGCGCGCCTTCGAGGATCAGAAACTCGAACAGCCCGCGGTCATCGTGAAGCGGGACGCCCCATTCCAGGTCATGATAAGCGATCATCGCCGGGTCGTCGCCGGCCCATGCGCAGCGGTATTTCACATTCACGAGTATACTTTTGACTCGTCAGCGGAGGCAGTGTCATCAGGGGAAGGTAAAGCGCTTGCGGAAGAACTCTGGAGACATCCTGACTCCCGGCTCCGCCGAGGAGTCAAGCAGGGCAAGCTAAAGCATGCCCCACCAAAGAGCCGCCGGCCTTGGTGGGGCATGCGTTAGCCTGCCCGTCGTCTGTGGGCGCCAGCTTAACGATTCGTGAACAGGTACTTGCCGCCGCTGGCCGATACTACGTGCAGCGCGCTTTTGCCCGCCAGCCCATAGAAACGCTCCAGCGCCGGTCCCGCGGCTACCAGATAGCACCGCTCCGCCGAACGCCAGATTCGCTGGAATTCGGCATCGTCGATGAATACATCTTTCGGCGCGTCCGGCGCGTACGACCCGTACACCAGGTTGTTCACCCTCCCGTTCAGCAGTAGCGCCTTGCGGTTTGTGTAGAAGAAAACCGAGGAGAAGGCGTAATACTGATCGTCAACAATCAGCTTTCCCGCCGGCGCCTTCACCAGCGCTTCAGCCAGAGGCCGCGAGGAAAGATACGGATCCCACGCCACCATCGCGACGCGCGCGGCGTGGAAGAACAGGACCATCATCACTGTGAGCGCCGCGACCGGAACCGCGGGACGCTTCCACGCCCGCCACGCCGCGGCGGCTCCTATGGCAAAAGCAACGCCGGCCATCGCGAGCGGCGTTCTCAGATAAGCGAACGCGCTGAGCGTGAGATCCTCCATGTGGCCCAGCGAGAGCGTATACACGTCGGGGTTCTGGGTGAGCGCGGTCGAGATATCGCCTGGAGCGGGCATGGCGCGCACCATCCACAGAATGCCCCCGATCGCCGCCGCGGCCGCCGTCGCAATCACCGCAAGCGCCCGGTTTCCATACCGCAGCAGGGCGTTCTCACCCGCCATGGCCGAGCCCAGTAGTAGCGCCAGCGCGGGGTACGCCGGCATCGAATAATATTCCTGCGTCGTCGAGAACGTGAAGAACACCAGGATGAACCCCGCCCAGCACACTGCCATGAGCCGGGTTCGCGACGCCCGGTCCGGTTTTCTATAACTCAATCGCAGAGCCGCCGGGAGGTAGACGCTCCACGGGAACAGCCACAACAGATGAAAGAGCCAGAAATACAGGCGCGGAACGGTGTTGTAGTCTCTGGGATACCGCAGGTTCAGGAACCGCAGAACGTGTTCGTTCATGAAGTAGAACCAGAAGAACCCGCGATACGAACCCTGCTCGCTGTGCATGGTGAAATCGAGGTAGGGAGGGTTCCGCAGAGTCGCCAGGATATGCCAGGGCGCCGCGATCGCCAGAAACAGCAGCATCCCCGTGAACGGCCGGAGGCGCTTCCACGTTTCCCGCTGAAAGAGTTGGCCGGTGAAATAGAGGTACAGTAGCCCCGCGCCCACCGGAAACACGGCCGCGATCAGCCCCTTCAACAGCAGCCCCACGGCCATTGCGGCCCACATCGCCATGGCCCACGGCACGGGCCGCTTCTCGTCGGCATCGGTCGACCGCAGCAGGCCCCATAGCGCCACCGTGACGGACAGCGTCAGCATGGCGTCTGGTATCAGGATGCGCGTAAACAGAAACAGGCCCACGCACGTCGCCAGCGCCAGCCCGGCGTGCATGCCCGCGCGCCTGCCGAAGGCCCATGCGCCGAATCGGGCGGTGACCCAGCACAGCGCCACCGCCGCGAGCGCCAGCGGTATCCGCGCCGCCCAGTCATGCACTCCGAAGACGCGGTACGCGGCCGCGATGCTCCAATATTTGAGGGGGGATTTCTCCAGGTATTTGACGCCGTCGAGACGCGCCGTGACCCAGTCGCCCGAGCTCAGCATGTTCCGGGCGATCTGCGCCTGCACGGCGTCTACGTCGTCCATCAGCGATGGCGGGCTTAGGACCGTTCCGAAAAAAACCAGAGCCGCGATCAGTGCAACGACAACGTCGTAGCGGCCGATCCGAAGGCGTCCCGCCGAATTCTTTCGGCGGGCGGCGGAACCTCCACCTTCCATCTCCTCATCCACAGGAAAAGCGTCAACAGTCCCCATAATTGGTAGCCGGCGTTGGTCCGCCTATCCATATGATCTCGTATCAGCGCTGCTACCGCTGCCCCATTGAAAATGCCCGTAGATTCGATCGCTTGAGGAGTGACGGTATCCATCAGAAGCTGACGGAGCACGCCGCGGAACCAATCGTGCGTGGGAATGTCGAACCCCGTCTTCTTGCGTTCGAGTACCGACGCGGGCAATTTCCCCCTCATCAGTTCCCGCAGGATGTACTTTTGGCGGACCCCCCGGATCTTCCACTCGGCCGGCAGCGCGGCGGCAAACTCCACGATGCGATGGTCCAAAAGCGGAGGCCGCACTTCGAGCGAATCGGCCATGCTCATCCGGTCCGTCTTATACAGAATGTCGTCGGGGAGGTAGTAATTCTGATCGACGCGCAGATACCGTTCCACAACGCCCAGGCCGTCGAGTTTCAGCCGGTCCGTCAGCGCGCGCAATTCGTGCCCGTTGGTATCCGGACGGATGCTTCGCAGTTCCTCGGGCGAGAACGCGCCGTTCCAGAAGAAGTGCGCTTCGTCGGGGTGCAACAGGCAGCCTTCCAACCACCGTTTCAGCTTGTAGTCCAGGCCGATCTTCTCGTCGGATACGGGCACCAGCGCCTGCGCGGCGCCGTTCATCAACCGGCGCAGCGGAGCCGGAACGAGGCGGAACGGTACGGCCAGGCGGTCCGCCAGATAGGTGGCGTACCCGCCGAACAGTTCATCGGCGCCTTCGCCCGAAAGCGCCACGGTGACGTGGCGGCGGCACATCTTCGATAGGAACCAGACGGGTAGGGCGCCCGCATCGGCGCTCGGTTCGTCCGAGTAGTAGGCCATCTGCTCGATGGCATCCGTGAGCTCCGACTCCGGATTCAGATCGAACTCGTGATGATCCGTGCCGTAAATGCCCGCAACCTCGCGGAAGTAACGGCTCTCATCGAAGCTCCGCCCGGCGAATGAAACCGAAAACGTCTTGAGCCGCCCCGCGGTTTCTTGCGCCGCATAGTGGAGCACGGTGGACGAATCGAGTCCGCCCGATGCCCACACGCCCAGAGGTACGTCGGCAACGAGCTGCTCATGCACGGCATCGGTCAGCAGCCAATTTAGCTCTTCCTTCGCCTCTTCAATGCTGCGCGGCTTCTCGACGCCCTGGGGAAGGCTCCACCAGCGCTCCATGCCGGCCCGCCCGCGCCGCCATTCGAGGAACGCGCCCGGCGGAATCTTGTGAATACCCTCGATCAGCGTTCTTGTTCCGGGGACGTAATTTACGGAGAGAAACGTATCGAGAGCCGTCAGGTCCAATACCCGGGGCACCTCCGGGTGCTCCAGGATGGATTTCAGCTCCGAACCGAAGAGGATATCTTCGCCCTGCAAGCGGTAGTACAGCGGCTTAATGCCCTGCCGGTCGCGCACCAGGACCAGGCGTTGGGCCGATTCCTTCCACAGCGCTGCCGCGAACATCCCGCGCATCCTGGAAAAACAGGCCGTATCCCATTGAAGGAAGGCTCTTAGAACCGTTTCGGTGTCGCACGTCGAACGAAAACGCACCCCAAGTTCTTCGAGTTCCGCCCGAATCTCATGGTGGTTATAGACTTCGCCATTGAACGCGATAACGGTGTCGCCATCGTCGCTCGCCATGGGTTGGTCGCCGCCGTTGAGGTCGATGACTTTCAGGCGCACGGCGCAGAGGGTAGCCCCACTGCCGCGGTATACCCCTTGTTGATCCGGACCCCTATGGCGCAGCCCATCGGTAATACGGTCTGCAACGCCCGGGTCGGCGCTCCGGCCTAAAGTGGTAAATCCAGCTATCCCGCACATATTACGTCCGTTACCGATGCCCCATCCCCGTGTTCCGAGAGGGCTATCCCACAAAGTTAGTTAAAGATATCACAATCATGAGACAAGTAACACTCCCCTCCTGTTTGACGAAATCACTCGATTCACTGGTGTTGGTGACCAGAAATTCGCGGCAAAAACTGCAGGCAGGGACAAGCTGAATTCCCCCACCAGGGCAGGCATCTCTTTGGTGGGGTATGTCCTAGCTTGCCCGAACGCGGGTTCCTCCCACGGCGGGTCTGCGTGTACGGCCCGGGGTTGTTTCGCGAACTTCCGAAGCGGGACACCAAAGCGAAGAGGGACTCACGGCGGGCCGCCCCTTCGGTCCGCTAGGCTGGCAGTGCCAGCTGCCTGTCCCACTCCGTCGGAGCGGCGCCTTTCACAAAGACCTTCGCGCCGGTTTCGCCGTGCAGTGTGGCACTGCCGCCATCGACCACGATCCACGACCCTTCGCGGAGGCCGATCACCGTCAGATCGTTCTCTTCGTGGAACTCGGCGATGCGCTTCTCGCGGGTTTCGCCCATGTGCCGCGAGTTCGGGTCGGGGTCGAGATAGTGCGGGTTGATCTGGAAGCTCACCAGGCCAAGCGCGCGGAAATCGGCGGGCTGCACGATGGGCATATCGTTGGTGGTCTTGATGGTGGGGCACGCCAGGTTGGCCCCCGCGCTGGACCCCATGTACAGCATGCCCTCTGCCACTCTCCGCCGGATGGCGTGCGCCAGGCCGCTATCCTGAACGGTCTTGAGAAGGCGGAAGGTATTGCCGCCCCCCACGAAGATGGCGGCGTTATCGGGGAGTTCGTGCGGCCATGAGGCGTTCTCGTGGACGCTTTGAATCTTCAGCCCGAACCCGGCGAAAGCCGCGCGCACGCTGGCGGCGTAGCCATCCCAATCCTGCGCGGCATAGGGCACGAACGTGACGGTGTCGGCGCCGCGCAGGAACTCCCGAACCGCGTCCGCACAGTGTTCCAGATACCCCCGGCCGTGGCAGACCGAGTTACTGATCAGGAGCAGTTTCTTCCGGGCTTCCGCGTCCGCCATCGTTTCCTCCTGCCGCTTTCCCTTCCGTTCTATCACGGCGGGCGTTAGAATGTTCACGCCGGCGCGCCTATGTTAGACTCTACCCGGAGATGGCGCATGAGTGTCTCTTGGAAACGCTCGGAGTGCGCTTTCGGGAAGCAGCGCCAGCCCCGTGCGGCGCAGGGACGCTCAGGATGCCTGCGCTCACGGTAGTCAAGACACAGTAGGGCTTCGATGCACATCGGCAGACCGATTCGATCCTGGCGCCGGTTTGGGCGCGCGGCCCCTCGAATTTCCGCTCTTGCGCTGGCGTTCTTCGCCGCGGACTCGCTTGGCTTGCCGCAGGCGCCGCCTCAGGACGGAGCCGAAATTCAGACGCGCGAAGCCCCGGCAGCCTTCAAGACAAAAGTGAATCTGGTTTCCGTTGCCGTCACTGTCCGGGATGCTTCCGGACGCGCCTTGGGCAACCTCTCCACTGGCGATTTCGAACTTTCCGAGGATGGAAAGCCCCAGGTGACAAGCCGGTTCTCCGTGCAGCGCTTCAGTAAGACAGGCCGCCCGGAGACATCCCCAGACTCCGGCCCGCCGCTCTCGGAATCCGCCGCGTCCGCTCAAAGCATTCCTGAGCGGTTCGTGTTGTACCTGTTTGACGATGTCCACCTCGACCCTCGTGACCTGCCTCCCTTGCGAGAGGCCGCTCTACAGGTTCTCGCGGCGCCCTCCCCTGGTTCCGCGCAGCGGTTCGCCATCTACACCACCTCCGGCTAGACCTCGCTCGATTTCACCTCCGACCCGGCATCCATACGCCAGGCGCTGCTCTCTGTTAGAGCGCGCGGCGGCGAGGAGAAGCCGGCCTACGAATGCCCGGCCGTTTCCTATTACATGGCCGATCTCATCGTGAACAAGGGCGATGCTGAAGCGGCTGGCGTCGCGGAATCTGAGGCCGGGGCCTGTCAGCGGTCCTTCACCCGCGACGAAGGCGTTCCCGAACTGCGCGCGAACTCTGTGGCGCGCGCAGCGGCGACGAGCGCCCTGGCGCTGGGAGATCGCAACGCGCGCCTCGCGATTGATTCGCTTCGCGCGGCCATCGAGACTCTCGCCCGCATGCCCGGCCAGCGCACCCTGGCGCTCGTCTCCCCGGGATTCCTGGTGCTGGACAACCGGCGGCAGGAAGAGTCCGACCTGATTAGCGCCGCGCTCCGCTCCGGCACGCTGGTTAATGCGCTCGATGCCCGCGGGCTTTCTACGAATATTCCGGGCTGGGATGCCGCGCAATTCACGCCCAACGCCACTGCAATCACTCAATCCAGTTTCCAGGCCAGATACGCGCAAGCCGCCACGGCGGCTCAGTCCGACGTAATGGCCGAGCTGGCATATGGCACAGGCGGCCGCGTCTTCCGCAACAGCAATGCTCTTGCCGATGGCTTCCGCTGGGCCGCGGACACCCCGGAGTACGTCTACCTGCTGGGTTTTACGCCCCGCAACCTGCAACTCGACGGGCGCTATCACAGCCTGAAAGTTGCCGTCCGCAACTCCAAGGGTTTGGAGATTCAGGCGCGCCAGGGCTATTTCGCGCCGCGTTATTCCGACGACCCCATGCAGAGCGCCGAACGTGAAATAGAGGAGACCTTCTTTTCGAGAGAGGACGCGCGCAACCTGCCGGTTTCGATGCAGACCCAATTCGCCAGAACCGGCGAGGGCGAGGCTTCGGTTTCCATCATTGCGCGCCTCGACGCCACCCAACTCGCCTTTCACAGGCAAGAGGACCGCAACGTCAACCAGCTGAGCATCGTTGCCGGCCTGTTCGACGAAAACGGCTATCTCGTTGCCGCTGTTAAGAAGACTGTAGACATGCGGTTTAGGGACCGGACGCTGGCATCCAGCGCGGCCGCGGCGCTTGCCGTGCGCTCCAGTTTCACGGTCCGGTCGGGAAGCTATCTGGCCCGCCTGGTGGCGCGTGATTCCGAGCAGCAGTTGGTCACCGCGCTGAGCGGCGTTATCGTAGTTCCATAAGGAAGTGAATATGCGGTTATTCTGGTTCTCCCTCTGCCTTGGAGCGGCGGCCTTCTGCGGCCATGCTCAAACGCCAGTGCCGGGCGCGGCCCCCAGCGGCACGGTCATCAAGGCCGAAAGCCGGCTGGTGCTGGTGGACGCCCTGGTCCGGGATAAGAAGGGCAAGTTCGTTCGCGATCTCCAGGCGAAGGAGTTCCGCGTCTGGGAGGACGGCAAGGAACAGCCCATCTCCAGCCTGACGCAGGAATCTCAAGCGCAGAATCAGCAGAATGCGCAGAAGCAGTACATAGTCCTGTTCGTGGATGGCTCTACGGTAACGCCCGCGGACGCTCTTTCCCTGCGCCGCGACCTCACCACATTCGTCGATAGCTTCGCGGCCGCGGACCGGTACATGGCCGTGGTGAACTTCACCAACCAGCTGACGATCACTCAGAACTTCACCACGTCGGGCGATGCGCTGAAGAAAGCCATTGCCGCCGCTCAAACCATTGGCCAGCGGGAAGATGCCCAGCCCGACATCCCGGTTGGACGCCGCCCGGCCTCAGGCACGAATTCCGCCGTGCGTAGCGCCTCCGCCGTGGATCAGCGGAACCTACTGATCTCGATCCGCGCCATCGCGGATTCAGTGGCTTACATCCGGGGCCGCAAGACCATGGTGTTCCTTAGCGCAGGATTCGATGTCGCCCCGAACCTGATGAGCGACCTCAGCGCCGCCATTCGCGCCTGCAACAAGGCCAATATGGTGGTGTATACCGTGGACGCGCGCGGCATGCATGCCGGCCTGGCCCCACCCGCCGGCTCCCAGAGCCGCTGGGCAGGATTGGGGCATTCCCTCTCTGGCGCGCTCGGATTGCTTCCGGTCGCTTCCCCCGGCTCGCTTTCACGAAGTTTCTTCCAAACCAGCGAACCGTCGGGACAAACGGGCAGCTCGTCCGGCCAGACAGGCACCGGCTCCTCCGGTTCCAGCGGTACCGGGTCCAGCGGCTCCTCAGGCTCTAGCGGCACAGGGTCAAGCGGCAGCACTGGTTCCAGTTCCTCAGATTCCTCCAGCGGTTCCACCGCCCCTCCGCCCGCTCCCGCGCGTTCAGGCGCCGTCACGGGAGACTCGAGTGACCCGTTCGGCGACATGCCCGGCATGATCGCCTCACAATCCAACGCCGCCGCCTTGACCGCGAGGATGTTCCTACGTTCCCTTGCCGGGGACACGGGCGGCCGCGCCATCGAGAACACCAACGCGCTGCGCGACGAATTGGGCGCGGTGGTGGCCGAACAGGGTGAGTATTACCTGATAGGCTACATACCCCCGCAAACGCCGGAGGGAAGTTGCCATGAGATTCGCGTCAAGGTGAGCCGCGGCGGAACCGAAGTGCTCGCCCGCAAGGAATATTGCAGCGTGAAGGCCCTGGACCTCCTGGCGGGCAAACCCGCCGCCAAGACCGTGGAAGAACGCGCGGCCACGGCCCCCCCTGTGAAAGCCTCCGTCCAGCTTCCCTTCTTCTATCGCTCGGCCAACATCGCCCGCGTCAACCTGGCCACGGACCTTCCCGTCGCCGGCTTGAAGTTCCAAAAGGTGAAGAACAAGCAGCACGCCGAATTGAACGTCGTCGGCGTTGCCTCCACCCCCGGCGGAGAAGTGGCCGCCCGATTCAGCGACGTGGTCAACTTCGATTTCGATTCCGAAAAGCAGGCGAAGGACTTCGCGGCTCAGCCCTTCCGCTATGAGAACCAGTTCGACATCGCAGCCGGGGACTACGTGCTGCGCCTTTCCTTCGGCGCCGGAGAGAGCTTCGGCCGGGCCGAAGCGCCGCTCAAGGTGGAGCAGTGGGACGCCAAACGCCTCGCCGTCAGCGGCGTCGCGCTCGGCGCCAACGTCCGCAAGGTCCCTGATCTGACCTCCGACCTCGAAGAGGCTTTGCTCGACGATCGCCGCCCGCTCATGTTCCGCTCCATGCAGATCAGCCCTTCGGGTAACGACCGCTGCGCGCGCGCATCCCAGTGCCTGAGCTACTTCGAGGTTTACGATCCCCTGCTCGCCGGAGAGCAGCCGCCCAAGGTGGCCGTGCAGGTCCGCATCCTCGACGGCAAGACAGGCGCTGAGAGGCAGACCTCCGGAGTGTTCGATCTGGGCAACTACATACGGCCGGGCAACCCCGTGGTTCCCGTCGCCGTTAATCTGCCGGTGAAGAACCTGGAACCCGGCGCCTACGTAGTGGAAATCAAGGCGGCGCATTCGTCGGGGGAGGATTCGCCCGTGCGCACCCTAAACCTCGTCGTGGAGTAACTGTCTCGGCCAGGGTGGGACTACTGGAGTCCCGCCCCATGTTCGGCGCATTACGCCAGCCCCTTGCCCAAAGTCCCGGCCTCGCTGCCGGACCAACCCAAACGGTAGCGTTGTCCGAAAAGGCGCGAATCCGTGCATCGCTTGCCCCCATCGCTATAATTGAACCCATGATTCCCGCTTCGGGCGAATCCGGCAGTGGCGGCCACTCCCTGGCAGAAGTTCACGCCAGCGTAGGCACATCGCAGGTCACCTTCTGGCGCCGTATGTTCGCCTTTGCCGGCCCGGCGTATCTGGTCAGCGTCGGCTATATGGACCCCGGCAATTGGGCCACGGATCTGGAAGGCGGCGCGCGCTTCGGCTACAGCCTCCTCTGGGTCCTGATCATGTCGAACGCCATGGCGGTGCTGCTGCAAACGCTCAGCGCCCGCCTGGGCATAGTGGCCGGCCGCGACCTGGCGCAAGCCTGCCGCGAATCGTACCCGAGGCACATCAACGTTTCGCTCTGGGCGCTTTGCGAGGTCGCCATCGCAGCCTGCGACATGGCTGAAGTAATCGGTGCGGCAATAGGGCTTAACTTACTGTTTCATATACCTTTGCTAATTGGTGTGATCCTCACGGCAGCCGACACTCTGCTGCTGCTGTGGCTGCAAAGCCTGGGCATTCGCACGCTGGAGGCGTTCGTTCTCTCGCTAATCACCGTCATAGCCGCTTGTTTCTTCGTCGAGATCCTCTGGGCCAAGCCGGCTGCCGGGGAAGTGTTCGGCGGTCTCCTGCCCCGCTTAAACAAGGAAGGCCTGTATGTGGCCATCGGCATCGTCGGCGCGACGGTGATGCCGCACAACCTCTACCTGCACTCGGCGCTCGTCCAGACGCGGCGCATCGGCCGCACCGACGCCGCTAAGCGCTCTGCCTGCCGTTACAACCTGATCGATTCGGTGGTGGCGCTCAACGGCGCCCTCCTGGTGAATGTGGCCATCCTGGTGATGGCCGCCGCGGTGTTCTTCAAGCACGGCATCGTGGTCACCGAAATCCAGCAGGCTCACGAACTGCTCGAACCGCTGCTGGGAAGCAGTTTTGCCAGCGCCCTCTTCGCCATCGCTCTATTGTGTTCGGGGCAGGCCTCCACGTTGACCGGAACCATGGCAGGTCAAATAGTTATGGAGGGTTTCCTAAACATTCGCATGAGGCCATGGCTGCGCCGCCTGATCACTCGGATGATGGCTGTTGTCCCGGCGGCGCTCACTATCTACTTCGCTGGAAACCAGTCCGCTTTCGGCCTGCTGATACTCAGCCAGGTCGTGTTGAGCATGCAGTTGCCGTTCGCCGTAATCCCGCTGATTCACTTCACCAATGACCGCGTGCGCATGGGGTCGTTCGCGAACGCTCGCTGGGTGCGTGTGTTGGCCCTATCCGCCGCCGTGATCATAGTCGGCCTAAACCTGCGCCTGGCTTCTCAGGTGATCGGGGGCTGGATCGCCGCTTCCGGCGCGTGGAAGCCCCTGGTCCTTGGCGTAAGTTTGCCTGCGGCCGCCATGATCCTGTACCTGCTGGTGTGGGTCACCTTCGAACCCTTCATCACCCGCCGGCGCCTGTTGGGCCGCGCAGCGGTCACCTTGCCCGAAACCGCCGGGGCAGAAGCCGAAGCCGGACCAGTCTACCAGCGCATTCTCGTCCCGCTCGATCACAGCGGCCTGGACCGCCTTGCGGTCAGCCACGCCGCGGCGATGGCCCGGCTATACGGCGCCAAGCTCTTCCTGCTCCACGTCGAAGAAGGCGTCACCAGCCAGCTCTACGGCCGGGAAGCCTCCACCGCCGAGGTCCAAGCCGGAAGCGGCTATCTTCTTGGAATAGCACAAGCCTTAAAGAATCAAGGCATTGAAGTAGAAACAGCGATATGTCACTCGAACTCGCCCAAGAAGGAAATCGTGCGCTATGCCCGCGAAATTCAACCCGACCTCGTGATCATGGGCGCTCACGGCCACGGCGGGCTTAAGGATCTGATTTTCGGTACAACCATCGACCCCGTACGCCACAAGCTGGACGCCCCCATGCTGATCGTCCGCGCCGGCAAGAACTAGGTTTGTGGGACGCTGTGCCCCATGGGCGTGTCAGCGGAACACAGGAACCCGGCCTGAACTGATTTCAACCCCCCTGGTTTCAATAAGGTAGACTGGCCAGTCAATTGCAGTTTCAGAGACCGTGAAGCGCCTCTACCTCCTTGCGGTCCTGCTGACTATCGGCGCTGCACCGCTCCTTTGCGCCACTCTGGAGCGGCTGACCCTCGACGAAATGATTGCGCAGTCCACGGCGATCGTTCGCGGCAAGGTGAGCGGCTCGTATGCCGCTTTATCGGGCCCAGTGATCTACACGCACTATTCCGTTCAGGTTTCCGAACTCTTGAAGGGCTCCGGCTCGCCCTCCACGGTGGATGTTGCCTGCCCCGGCGGTACCGCCAACGGTCTCCAGCAAACCTTCTCGGGCGCCCCGGAACTCCAGGCCGACCAGGAATACGTTCTGTTCCTGTGGACCGGCAAGTCGGGGCTTACGCAGTTGATCGGCTACAGCCAGGGCGTGTTCTCGGTCAGCGGTTCGGGCACGGGGGCCGTGGCTGTGCGGGCGGCCGCACGCGAAACGATGTTGGCGCGAGGTACGGGATTGCCCGTCAAGGATGAATCGCTCGCGATGAATTTGAGCGAACTGCGGGCGCGCATCGCTTCCGTCCTGGGAGGCGCCGCGAAATGAGGCTGAACCTGCGAATCGGAGTACTGGCCGCGGCTGCCCTTTCGCTGGTAGCCCCTGCCGGAGCCTACTACCATTACGTTCATTTCCTCGCTTCCCCGCCCTACGTCCCCGCTTACGAAAAGTTCGATCTGCGCGCGCTGCCTAACAACACGGTGTCGGTTTACGTCAGCGACGCCGGGCCGAAGCAGGGCGAAACGCTGGCCTCGGTTCTCAGCCAGATCGGCGAGGCCGCGAAGGTGTGGAACGGTGTCGCGTCGTCCAGTCTGCGTGTGGCCTTCGGTGGCTTGAAGTCCGACAAACAGTCCGTAAACACCCCGGGAATAGATGTCATCTTCACGTCCGACCTGCCGCCCGGAGTCCTCGCCGCCGCCGCCCCGACCGTGGCCGCCGAACCAATCAAGGATTCCGCCGGAAATTCCTTCTTCCCCATTCTGCGCTCGGTAGTGATGCTCAACGCCGATACCAGCGTTCCGCCCGGCCCCAGTTACGCCGAGTCGTATTTCACCACCACCCTGCATGAGATCGGTCACGCCCTCGGCCTCCAGCACACCTTCACCGCGAGCGCCATGTCGCAGGGCGTCATCCGCAACACGTCTCGCACCAATCCGCTCGGTCCCGACGACGTTGCCGGGCTCTCGGTACTCTACGGCAAGGCGAACTGGACGGCCTCCTTCGGCTCTATTTCCGGGAGGATTACTTCGAACGGCGCCGGGGTATCCTTGGCGTCGGTGGTGGCGCTGCCTTCCCTCGGCTCTCCGGTGAGCGCGTTGACTAACCCCGACGGAACCTACCGTATAGACGGCGTGCCTCCCGGGCAGTATCTGCTATATGTGCATCCGCTGCCGCCGACCGCGGATGTGCGGAAACCTCAGGACACTTTCGGCCGGAGTTTTGCGGCTAGCGGTCCGTTCGAGACGGTGTTCCTCAAAGGTGACGGCGTCTCCGGGACCCGCGACGTTCAGCAGATTGCGCCGCTTTCCGTCAGTGCGAACGCTTCCGTCGCCGGTCAGAACGTGGACGTAAGGGGCCGAACGGCCCTCCCCATCTACGATGTGGTCACCTTCAGCTATTTCGATGCCGCCCATCTGACGTACTCCTGGACCGGCAACGCCGTCACGCCAGCATTTGTGAACTCCACGCAGGACGCCACCAAGGGTGTTGCCACTGTAACTTTCCAATCCGCCTCCGCCGGCGTGAAGGTTCCGGCAACGGCAACTCTTCTCGGGGGCTTTCAGAGCTTCCAGGTGGGCCTTTGCTGCAACTCCCAGGCCGTGGTGATGTACTTCAACCTGCCCGTGTTCGCCAGCGCCGGGCCGCGCCACCTCGTCCTGCAATTCGCGGACGACATGTATGTTCTCCCGAACGCCGTCACTGTAGTCGATAAGAATCCGCCTGCCATATCCTCCGTGGCAAAGAACGGCGATGGCAGCGTGACGCTCACCGGCGCGAATCTGGACGAGACCACCCGCATCTTCTTCGATGGCATCCAGACCGTGGTCGCGACGCCGTTTGCGGGTGACGCGGCGCAAGGAAGCATCACCGTGGTTCCACCGCGCGGAACCGCTAACCAGGTGTCCGCAATCGTTGCCTACAATGCCGACGGGCAGAACTCGATGACGCTCGATAGCGTGGCTCTCGCTTACGGCCAGAGCCCCCAGACGCCTCCGCCGGCGTACGCCTATCCGGACGCGGCCGCGCCGCAGGTGCAGGTGAATCCGGCCACCCTGCCGGCCGGGTCCTTCGCGCGGGTCGATTTCACGGCGTCAGGGATGCAACTTTCGGCGGCGAATCTCACGGCGGGCTTCGGAACTCAGGACGTCTACGTGCAGCGGCTATGGACGCTGGCTCCCGATCACGTGGTGGCCAACGTCCGGGTAGCGGCCAACGCGGTCCTCGGAACGTCCGAGGTGACGCTGCTGCACGGATTCCAGCGCGCGTCGATACCCAACGGTTTTCAGATTGCCCCTGCCGACGAAACCAGCCCGGTAATCCGTTCCGTAACTAACGGCATCGGCACACAGGCGACTATCTATCCCGGCGGCTACGCGAGCATATGGGGATCGAGGCTCGCCGGCGGCGCGCCCTCCGTCACGCTCAACGGAGCGGGGCTGACGCCGACCTACGTATCCGCTGAGCAGATCAACGTGCCGCTGCCCTCCGATTTCCCGACTGGACCTGCCACGTTGATTCTGAATAACGGAACCGCCCAAGCCCTCGCGGTAGTTGTGCCGATCGATCTTCCGCCGCCATCGATCACCGGCGTCTACGACAAGACGGGCAAGCCCGTCACTCACGACCATCCGGCCGTCCAAGGCGAAGCCATCGGCATCACAGTCACCGGACTCGACCCGGCCGCGGCCGCCGACCTCTCGCGTATTCGAGTCGCTATCGGCGATGTTGCCTTGGCCGTAACCAAGGTGCAGCCTTCGGACGACGGCAGTAGCTACGAAATCTGGACCGCTCCCAGCGAGTTGCCGCTGGGCGACCTGC
>CAIYHG010000066.1 GCA_903925975.1 uncultured Acidobacteriia bacterium
CCCAAACTCCTGCGCGACGGCCCGTTGACTCCTCCCCTCCACCAATACCGCACGCCGAACTCGTCCATAGATCTCCACGTTGAACATCCCTCCGGTGTCTCACGAGCTTCTCTGCTTCCGCAACCAGCTCACAAAACAGAATCCGGCGGACTACTTTTACTCCGCCGCAGCGCCCCGCTCACGCGGCGCACTGTGGTCTATTTTTGCTCCGGCGCGCATATACTCGAACGCATCGCCGATTCGATGGCGGCTACCTTTAAAGACGTGCGCGCCTATATTGACAGCCACCAGGAATTTGCGGATGTGGGTAACGCCATGCTCGAAGAGTGGAAGAAAGGGATTGCGCTTTCGCTTATGCCGCGGCCGGCGCAAAACGAGCTCTGATATTCGAATGGCCGGCATCTGCCCCGACCGACCCCCCGCCACTCCTGGCCATGCGGCCCTCGAAGCGGTCGCGGAGGCCCTCGCCCTGCTGCCTGGCCTTCCTGCGCGCAAGGGGCGGCCCTTGCCTGGATGCGAACGAAATGGGGGCGGGCCAATTCGTTCCGTTATTTCATCCCCTGCATTCCGGTGATCAGGGCTCGCCGTGCTTCTTCCGTCCCGGCAGCGGGATGAGGCGGCAAGTCCGTCCGGCATAACTTGGCCAATAGCTTTCGCCGCACTGCCTCTAGATCCCGCTGCCTTTCCTCCGCGCTGGCGGTCTCTTCTTCCCGGGCGGCGGCGAATATTTGTTGTAACCGCAAACGCTCCCGAATCGCCTTGAGATCGCCGTTCATCGCTTGTCGGTCTAACTGCATGATGAAGACTTCTAACCGGGTCATCGTCCGTGGCTTACCATCAACCATAAGCTTTGTCTTTGCGCCCAGGCTGTCGAGCAAGATGCTCCTGATACTTTTGCGCCCGCGGGGGCGGCCTTTAGGATTGCCGGAACGTCCCGTTACAAACTGCGTACGCCGAGGCGGTTTGCCATAACCCACCTCGTACGGATCATTGCCGCTATTGGTCATTTTGCACGCTCCTTTGAAGTTGCTACTTCTTCGAAGCTCTTGCCGGGTTGGGAGTTAATTGCCTCCGCGCCCGTCTGGCGTTGCCACCGGCGTATGGCGACATCCAGGTACAGGGGATCAATTTCCATCCCGTAGCAGCGCCGCCCGGTTCGCTCGGCGGCCAGCAGTGAGGAACCTGAGCCGAGGAAGGCGTCCAGGACAATATCGCCTGGTGCGGAGCAATCGAGGATGGCGTCCGCCACCAGTTGGACCGGTTTTACCGTGGGGTGCAGGGCCAGCAGGTTTCCCTCCTCGCCCTTACGCGAGAGGGTATTGATGCCGGGATACTCCCACACATTCGTGCGATTTCGCCCAAAGCGGCCGAGCTGTACGTTATTGCGGTGGGCCGCCTTCCCGTTGCGGAAGACGAAGACCAGTTCGTGGCGGGAGCGATAAAACGACCCCATGCCGCCGTTGTCCTTGACCCAGACGCAGAGATTTAGCAGGGCGTCGTAGACCGCATGTCCGGCGGCCAGCAACTCGGGCATGTGGCGCCAGTCCATGCACACAAAATGCAGCGCGCCCGGCCTACTGAACTGCGCCAGCAGGCGCAGGCTGGTGGTGAGAAACGCTGTGAATTCGGACGCGTTCATCTCGCCTGCGGCCATCTGAAACTCGCGGTGCTGCACGGCGCCTTTTCCGCAGACATTTCCAGCGATGGCGACATTGTAGGGCGGGTCGGTGAATACCAGGGCGGCTCGCTGGATCCCCAAGAGCGCGGCAAACGCGCCCGGCTCGAGGGCGCTGCCACACAAAATGCGATGGCGGCCCAATTGCCAGCAATCGCCTGGAGTGGTCACGGCTGGCCCCGCCGGCGGCGGGGCAGGGTCCGCCTCGTCCGCCGTTCCCCCGGCGCGGCCGATTACTACATCAATCTCGGGGACTTCGAAGCCGGTCACCCTAATATCGAAGCTCTCAATGGTCAGCAGGTGTTGCAGCTCGATGGCCAGGATGGACTGATCCCAGCCGGCATTTTCTGCGAGTTTGTTGTCGGCCAGGATGTAGGCGCGGATTTGTTCCTGGGTGAGGTGGTCGAGCCTTATCGTGGGCACTTCGGTCATGCCCAGCAACTGGGCGGCCCGAACTCGCCCGTGGCCGGCGATGATCGTGCCATCGGCGGCCACGAGCACCGGGTTGGTGAACCCGAACTCGCGCATACTGGCCGCAATTTGAAGGATTTGGTGCTTCGAGTGCGTGCGCGCATTCTTGGGATAAGGACGCAGAGAGGAAATGGTCTGACAAGTCACTGCTAGTTGTGGTTGGGCCGCCGATCCGACCATGGCTTTCACCTCCGATAAGACTTACGAGGTGATGATGCCGAAAGGTAGCAGCGGCTTTCAATCGTGTGTCTTTGGCGTCCGCACGCGGCGGACGTTTTTCGCGGGGGAAACTGCTGATCAATAAGAAGTTACGAGCGAGCCCTGACTTTGCAAAAAGCTCCTGGTCGAACGTGCAAAGGGAAGAGCATTCAGGCTTTCAACGACCTGTCGTACTTCTGTTTTGCGCTGGAGAATCGGCGCCGTATTCCGAGACGGTTAACTTGCAGCGCTTGTTCAAAGGTGAATGCCGCTTGTCGCGCATGCTTCTGATTAAAATGAGCGATCTTCTTCCACTCACTCGGCTTCAGATTTTCCTTTAATGAAAATTCCTTCGCGTCAAGCGCGCGGGCGATGGCGAGCGTGGCTGCGCCAGAAACTCTGCCGCTCCCGTCCTGGATCGCTTCGGCGAACATTTTGCCCGCGAGTTCATCGAACGGGCCGAGGCGTCGGCATCGGATCTTCGCGGCGAGTTCCCTGGCTGTCAGCCGTGCGATTCCCAAGCCTCGCGCGGAAAACCACCAACGCACTTCGGCATTAATTTGGCAGAACTCCTCAATGATCTTCCAAACG
>CAIYHG010000067.1 GCA_903925975.1 uncultured Acidobacteriia bacterium
GGAGTGGAGAATCATTCATGCCGGTCCGCAGCGTGTCCAGCGGCCTCGCCGGTTGCCACGCGCGCGGCGCCGCGCATCCCGCCAGCAGACCGAGCAGCAGCGCGGCGGCCAGGGCTTTAAACACAGCGCACCGCTCCCTTGAAGACGCGGCCGAAAGCACGCCGGCACGAATGCCGGCGCGGCCGGCTGAAAGCCCGCGCCACGAGCGCGTCTTCATCGCCTTTGGCGGCCCGCAGGGCCATGGGGACTCCCTCACGGTCGCGGCTCGGACGCCGGATCTGAGCCGCAGCGCGGCGGTGAGTGCTCTGGTTCCGATCGGCGGCATCAGTTCAAAGTATCAGTGGATGACCTGCGCGCGAAACACGTAGATCTTCGCCGAGGGGTCCAGGTGCGCGCCGCCTCCGGCCCCGGCCTTGGTCCCCAGCGCTTGCAGAAACTGCCCGGCGTTCCAATTTCGCTCGATCGAGACCTGTGGCAACAGAAGTCCCTGCCTGCCCTTGGCCTTCAGCATGGCGCCGTGTTCGTGGATTCGGAAGTCGCCGGCCTGGGTGATCCGCTTCATCGGAGAGAGGACCGAGATTTCAATGTCGATGCCCTCGTCGGAGGGAGAGACCGGATCGAAGCGGCTATCCTCCAGAGCGGCAGCCATGGTGAGTTCCGGCACCGCGTCTTCCAGAGAGGCATCCGTGGTGGTCCTTCCCAGGCATCCGCGCAGCTTCCCGTACTGGTGCAAGGTGACAAACAATGGAGCGCACCTCGTTAGCGCCGGCAATCCAATGGAGGGGAACCGCGGAATCGCTTTCTTGCCGGTGCGCCGATATTCGGCGAGCGTGCGCCTGGCGAGATCGAGGAGCGCCTTCCGCGCCTTCTCGTCCAACTCGAAAGATCGGTAGGGGAAGAACCCCAGCGAGCCATAACTCACCGAGTGATGAAAATCTCCGGTGATCTCTCCAGAGGTCCGGTAGTCCAACACCTCCTGAAAAATCTCGCCGCCCGCCTCGATGCGGCGAAGCGTGGCCAGCATCAGGGCGATCGGCTCGACACCGCAGACCGTGGCCGACGTCTCGCGAAGGGTCTCCAAGAACAGCTCTTCCCGAAGGCTGCCGGAAGACTCGAGCACCTGGAAGTCGAGGCGGCGCAGGCGATCCGCGACGGCGCGGTCGACCGGAAAAGGCTCGAAGCCAAAGTCGCGTCCGAAGTGAGTTAAGTCGGAGCTGGCGATCAGCGCTACGTCTGGCGCCAAGCACCGCGCCAGCACGTCCGCGGCCTTCTCTCTGGCCGCTGGATCGAGATGGCCCACATACAGAGGCACCACAGCCGCACGCGGCAGGGCCTTCTGCAGGAAGGGCAACTGGATTTCGACCGAATGATCGCAGACCCGCGACTCGGGCGATCTACGGAAAGGCGCCGCGGACGAGATTGCGCCGGCCAATTCCGAATCGACAGGCACCCTTCCGAGCGGCGTCTGGTAGGCCTCAATATCCGGAATCGAAATACCGTCCGGCGCGCCCCGGTGGGTGAAACCGGCGACGATCACGCAGCGCGGTTGCTGACGTTCCAGGTGGCGGTAGACTGCCGCCCCCACTGTTCCCGAATACATCAGGCCTGCGTGCGGCACGAGGAAGGCGCGAGCGCCGGAGAGCAGAAACGCGCCGGTGCGTTTCTCGGACTGCTTCCACAAATCGTCCAGGAGCGATTCGAGCGCAACGGGTTCGTCCGGATACCAGGTTCCGCTGAAGGGCGAGGCGTGAACGGGCATGTCCGAAGCTGTCCTTTCCGGCCGGGGCAAACCAGTTGGTATTGTAATCCCTTCACGCGGCGGGCACGAGATGGCGATAGCGGATCAGCGTCACGTAGGGCGCTCCCTCGGGTGCGGGACCGCTGTCGCTGGCGCAATGGATCTGCTCGAGGATGTTCCGGGCCCAGGCCGATTCCGGCGGGAAGTTCCGAGCCTGAAGCGCGGTCTTCACAACCGGAAGGCGGCCGGCGTAGGCGGGAAAATCGACGATGATGGCCGGGTCGGCTTCGCGACGGCCGTCCGGATACACACGGACGACAGACGCGCTGTGATAGATTTCCGGGTTCACGGGGAAGGGCAGGGCGGCGAGTGTGTCGAGCAGGTCCTCGAGCAATCGGGGCTTGACCGCAATCGACACCAACACCAACTCCCCTTCCGAGCCCGTCAGCGCCGGGTTCCCGGCGGATAGAGTATCGGGTGAAACTCGCATAACACCTCCAGCACGCCGCTCGATTCGCCCACGGAGGGCGAACGTCGTGGCCCACTAAGGTGCAACCGGCCCAAGAAACAAAAAACCCTGGGCTAGAGGCCGCAGGGTCGCAAGTTCTCGGAACCGATCCACCTTTAGCACTTTTTTTCTCGTGGTTGCAATTAGCCAGGCCCGCATGGGCCATAAATCAATCCACGTGGTTTCAAAATACCAGCATGCGCCGGGGAATGCAAGCGGCAGAGGATTCGCCGGAGAGCGCCGGCACCGGAGGGGCTCCGGGGTCCAGTGAATAGGGTAACTGCCCGCGGCCGCTCCTTTGAGGATGCGGTCAGAGAAGAATGCCGGCACGAATGCCGACACGGCCGGCTGAAAGCCCGCTCCACATTGAGCCGGCGAGCGCTCTCTGACGTTCGCGGGCAGGGGACTGCTACTGGCGGCGGGCTTGCTGCAACTGGCCCAGCATTTGTTCGAACTTCTTCTTCTGCCGTTCGTCCAGGACGCGCATGACGCGGGCCTTGCCGTTGGCGCGCACATCGTCCATTTGGGCCTGGAGCATCTGCACGTACATCACGAAGTCGTCCAAGACCGTTTCCATTTCCGCCTGCTGCGTGGGGGTCAGATTGAGCTCGCTGGTCAAATGCTGCAAGGAGACCTGCTTGCCGCCCTCCTGCCAGAAGGGGTCCTGCGCGTGGAGCATATTGTGCACGCCGTAGCGCATCGCCAGACCGCCCGTCACCGCGCCGGCGAGGAAGATCAGACCCACGGTCAACAGTACGCGCGGGCTGGTGAGGCAGAGGCGCTGGCCGCTGGTCATGACGGCTTACTCCGAATAACTCGCGAGCGCCACGAGTACGGTCTCGCGGTCCTGGGCCGGGTGGGCTCCCACCACATTGCGCGCCGGAGTCTCGGAAGCGAGGATCGCCACCGGACCGGATTCGCCGAACGAAGGCACCCGCTCCGTGTACACCAGGTAGGAGCCCAGCACGATGACGGCGGTCAGGGAGGCAAACATCAGGCGGTGAGCGAGACGAAGATCGAGGAAAGCGTAGAACGGGGATGCGCTTCGCTGCGCGTCGATTCTATCCATGACCCGGGCATAGAAGCCGGCGCCGGGTTCAATTTCCTCCGGCAATCGCAGAATCTGCAAGAGCAGGGCCTGGCTCTTCATGCCCTCGACTTCGCCGGAGCAGTCTCCGCAGGAGGCGAGATGCGCGCGAAACGCCAACATATCTGCTTGCTCCCCCGTGCCTCGGAGGTATTCCTCGAGGCGCTCCTTGATTAGTGCATGCATCGAATTCTTCCCTCAATAAGTTCCGTACCCTGCTTCCGCGCCGCGGATCTGAGGTCCGCTTTTCGCCGGGGCGCGCCCGGTTCGGATCACCGACTGCGCACCCCGAGCTCCTGCCCGGGAAAGCGAGCCAGCCGCCGCGCCGCCTTCACCAGCTTCTGCCGGGCGCGGAACAGCTTCACCTTAATCGTATTCTGATTCATTCCGGTCATCTCCGCCAGTTCGTCCACGGAGTGGCCTTCCACCTCTTTTAAGAGCAAGAGGTTCCTGTCTTCCTCGGAAACCCGGGAGAGCAATCTCACCACGTAGTCCCGGCGCGCCAGTTCGGTCTCCACCGTCGGGCTCTTGTCCGCGGCGGCATCGGACCGCGCGATCCGCAACTCCTCCTCGTCGGAGATGTCGCTTTCGTAGACCAGCTTCCTCACCTTGCGCTTGCGCAGGTAGTCGTAGCACTCGTTGACGGTGATCTTGTAGATCCAGGTGAGAAGCGCGCTGCGGGAGTCGAAACTCCCGATCGAGAAGTAGACTTTTGCGAAAACCTGCTGCGCAATATCGTCGGCATCGTTGCGGTTGCGCAGGATGCCGAAGATGATGGAATGCACCTTGGCCTGGAAGCGCTGGACGACCTCGTTGAAGGCAAGCTCATCGCCCTGCTGGACGCGGCGAACCAGGGCAATCTCGTCGTTGGCGTTGCGGCGATCCAACTTAGCCTTTGTGCGGGTGAACCCGCCGGCCACCGGAAGAGGAAGAACGCCAGTGAATCCGCTCATCGCTTACCCACTGAGAGGGACGCCCTCCCAGGTCCAGCGGTTTCAGCAATCTAAGGCCTCGGAGAGCGGTATCGCACCAGCGCCTGCCCCGGACGGGCGACCGGGACTCTTAACATAACAGATTCCTGCAACCGACGGGCCGATTCGGCATCCTTGAAAGTGGAAACAGCCTCTACCAGATTGTAGAATGGAAGAGTAGAGGTTGCCTCATAAGGAGGTTGGCACAAATGGTTGAGATGACGGATACGGCCGTGAACAAGGTGAAAGAGATCCTGGATTCCCAGGAGCCCAAGCCTACCGGTCTGCGGATTTCGGTGGTTGGCGGGGGATGCTCCGGATTCAACTACTCGATGGCCTTCGAGAGCACGCCGGGGTTGCTCGACAAGATCTACGATTTCAGCGGGTTGAAGGTCTACGTGGACCAGGCCAGCATGCTGTACCTGGAAGGCGCGTCGGTGGACTACGTGGAAACCCTTGAAGGGTCTGGGTTTAAGTTCAACAACCCGAACGTCAGGAACACCTGCGGCTGCGGCAGTTCCTTCAGCGCCTGAGATCCTGAGGCGGCCTATTCCCTAGTAAAATGGTTGAGTGCCAGATTCAACCGGCCTAGGGGATCTCCTCACAGAACAGCCCAACCCCGTCTCCCAGGGCATTGACGGCCTTGGTACGGCGGAGGTCCTGGCGATCATCAACGCGCAGGATCGCCAGGTCGCAGAGGCTGTCGGTGCGGAAATTCTCAACATTTCGAAGGCGGTAGACGCTGTCGTGGAAGCCGTACAGGGCGGCGGCCGCCTGTTCTACATCGGCGCGGGAACCAGCGGCCGGTTGGGCGTTCTCGACGCCGCGGAATGCCCCCCCACATTCAACGTGCCGCCGGATTTGGTCCAGGGGATCATCGCGGGGGGTGAGAAGGCGCTGGCACGCTCCACCGAAGCCTCCGAAGACGATCCGGCCGAGGGGGAACGGGACTTGACGGCGCGCGGCTTCCGGCCTCGGGATGTGCTCGTCGGGATCGCCGCCAGCGGACGTACCCCCTATGTGCTGGGGGCGGTGGCCGCCGCCCGGAAAGCCGGCGCCGCGACAGTCGGCATCAGTTGCACGCCGGATTCGGAGCTGGCCCGCGCCGTGGACATCGCGATCACACCGCTGACCGGCCCCGAAATCGTCACTGGTTCGACCCGCATGAAGGCCGGGACGGCCACCAAGCTGGTGCTGAACATGATCAGCACGGCGGTCATGATCAAGCTGGGTTACGTTTTCGGCAACCTCATGGTGAATGTCCAGCCGAAAAACGTTAAGCTCAGGGACCGGGCCCGGCGCATCGTGGCGCAGGCGGCGGGAGTGCCCCTGAATGACGCGGCGGGGCTGCTGGATGCCGCGGGAGGAAATGTGAAGGCGGCCATCGTCATGGGACGGCTGGCGGTGGATCGCGCGGAAGCGGAACGGCGGCTGGCGTCGGCGGGCGGCAGGGTATCGGAGGCGTTGCGGAATGGATAGGTTTGTCATCGAGGGCGGAATCCCCCTGGAGGGAGAAGTGACGGTGAGCGGCGCGAAGAATTCGGCGCTGCCGGCCTTGGCCGCCTGCCTGCTCACCGCCGAGCCGGTCACCCTGCGCCGGATTCCGTCCGTGCGGGACATCCACACGATGGCGCAATTGCTGGAGTGCTGCGGGGCTTCGGTCTGTGCCGAAGGGGATACACTGCGTATCCAAGCCGCCCAGTTGCCCGCGCCTGAGGCGCCCTACGATCTGGTGAAGACGATGCGGGCATCGAGCCTTGTACTGGGTCCGCTGGCGGCGCGCTGTGGCCGCGCGCGGGTTTCCCTGCCCGGCGGCTGCGCGATCGGCGCACGGCCCATCAACCTGCATCTGGCCGGTCTGCAACAGTTGGGGGCCAGCATCCGCCAGGCGCATGGA
>CAIYHG010000068.1 GCA_903925975.1 uncultured Acidobacteriia bacterium
GAGCACGTGCTTGCGGCGGCGGATCGCTTCAAGCGCTTCGGCGGCGGTCCCCCCTGCCGCTTCGCGTTTACGCTTCCCGGCCTGCCACCCCACGACGAAGTAGCGTCCCTCAGGCAACGCCTTCCAGTCGTAACCGCCCTTGCTGTCGCGGGGGATCGAGACGAGTTTCCAGCGGTCCCCTACCTTCACCTGTTTGAGAACGTTCACGCGTCCCACGGGCATACTCCTTTAGAGACAGTACCACTTTTCGTAGTCAGTAAAACTGTCAGTAAAGGCTGTAGATGATTGATATTAAAGGGGGCGTGCCAGAAGCTGGCATTCTACCACTGAATTACTCCCGCTCGGGAGGTGCTTCAAATGCCAATCGCAGGCCCGCGCGAACAACTGGCCTGCACCCAGATTCTAGCAAATCCCGCACCGCTCGCCTAGCCCCCAAATTCTTGACGGCCGGGGAGGCGGCGCTTGCTCGCTAGCGCCGGAGCGGGTCTTCCACCCAGGGGGGCGTGGCTTCGATCAGCCCCGCCAGCTCCGGCTCGAGGTCCGCCATCTTCAGCTTCATGCGCCAGGCGATGTCCCGATAGCTGAAGTGCCCCTTGACGCTGCTGCGAACCCGGCAGATGTACTCGACTTCCGCCAGATCCATCTTGAACAGGAAACGGGATCGCGTGGCGAAGGGAAGCAGATAGTGCGAGCCGGGGGCCGCGAGCGATTGCACTTCAGCCAGAGCCTCGCGCAACGCCGTCTCATAAACCTCCGCGACCCCGGCCGCGCCAATGGCCGTCGGCGTCTCAAACCCCAGCCGGTTGGAGAATGCCTGGCGGAATTGCTGACAGCGGCGATGGCGATGGAGATCGCGGTAGGCGCCGATGTCCATCACGATGTCGTAAGCGAACAAGCCGCCGCGAAACCCGCGCAACAACTCATCCCGGTCCGTGCGCGAACGCGCGCCCAGATCCAGCACTTCGCGGCGAATCGCGGGGCTCCAGCTTCGGGCCAATTCGTAAAGCTCCCGAAACGGCCGGTCGCACACCGGATAGAGCAACGTGGCTGCCAGTTCGGCCGCCGTGTCGGCGGGGCGCAGCAGATCCACCGAATCGACGACGATACCGGATGGCGCGGGCAGGTTCGCCTCGGCCCACGCCTTCAGATCGCGCCGGGACTTGAGCACATAGCTGTCCGGGTCCACCCACTGAGCCAGCGTGGGCGCCACCGGCTCGCCAGGCGCATGCCCATCCCAGGAGCAGCCGGGCGCGGCGGCACACGCGGCGGCCGCTTCGCCGGCCAACTCGCGCAGCTCCCCGTACTCGGAAGCTTTCAGCCGGCGGATCTGTTTTTCAAGCGTCCGAATGCTGGTGATCTGGCCGACGTTCGTGGGAATTCCGAGAAACAGCAGATATCGGGCAACATCGAACGCGCGCGCGGCGATATTGCGCCGGTAGGCGTCCTCCGGCATTTCCGCCGGTCGGGGCAGCGATTCCGCCAGATGCGCGGCGACGGCGGTGTGGACCTGGTTGTAGGCGCCGAGGAGCTTGCCCGCGGCAGCCCGATACCGAGCGGCCTCGCTCGCCTGAAATTCGGGCGGCGTCACGAAACCGCATCGCGAGAAATCCTGGTAGCGGGAGGATTTGGCCTGTCCGTCCCAAAGCTGTTCGTCCTCGATTTCGATGGCAGCCGCTTCGGAGATCCCTTCGAAGCACAACGCCAGGTGGCCCAGGTCGGCGATCGAGGAATGCCCGTACTGAAAGTAGAAGTGCTGGAGGAACTTCGCCGAGTCGTGCGTCCGGACCCAATCGATGGACTGGGCGATGGAATCGGGGGACCGGCTGTAGCGGGCCAGTGCGAAAGCGCACTTCTCGGGTGGCATCGGGGCGAGTGTCACCACGCGGCGAGGTTTTTCCTGGGCCATGAAACGCTATGATAGCTAAGTTCCATGCGAGTGAGAATCCAGCGTGTCGATCCGGAGTCTTTTCTGCCCGCGTATGCGCACGGCTCGGCGGAGGATGCGGGGATGGACCTGCGCGCCCTCGAGGACTCCGTGCTCGAACCTGGCGTGGCGCGCACGGTTCGTACCGGAATCGCCATCGAGTTGCCGCCGGGCTACGAAGCCCAGGTGCGCCCGCGCAGCGGTCTGGCGTTGCACCACTCGATCACGCTGCCAAATGCGCCGGCCACCATCGATCCCGGTTACCGCGGCGAGATCAAGGTCATCCTATTGAATCTCGGACGCCAGGCCTACCAAGTCCACCGCGGCGACAAGATCGCGCAGCTCGTCATCGCCCGCTACGAGCAGGTGGAGTGGGAAGAAGGCGATCTGAATTCCACCGAGCGCGGCGCGGGCGGCTTCGGCTCTTCGGGAAGGTAACAGGCCCACGGTATATACTCAGTCCTTTGGAGGACTCGAAATGAATCTCCGTACTCTGCTTCTCTTGTCCGCGCTCGTCCTGATGCTGAGCGCCAGCGCCTACGCACAGGCCGCTCCCGTGGTGGTGTCTTCTCCCAACGGGCAAATCCGGATGACGATCAATGCCGTTCAGCGGGCGCCGGGACGAGGAGGAGCACCCGCGGCTGCCGCAGCTCCGGGGACGGTTCAGGGCGGGCAGCTTTCCTATCAAATCAGCTTCGCCGACAAGCCGCTGCTCAACTGGTCGCAGCTCGGCCTGCTGCTGGAGGGACAACCCGCGCTCGGCAGCAGCGTGAGAATCGTATCGAGCAAGACCTCCAGCGCGGATGAGACGTACAAGCTGGTTGCCGGAAAATCCAATCCGGTGCGCAACCACTACAACGCCGTGACGGTGGAGACGGAGGACGTCGCCGCGCCCAATCGCAAGCTGACCGTGGAAGCGCGGGTGTTCGACGACGGCGCGGCCTTCCGCTACTTCGTGCCCGAGCAGGCGAATCTGAAGGAACTGCGCATCATGAACGAGGCGACGCAGTTCAACTTCACCAAGGACGCGCAAACGTGGTCGCTGATCTCGCGCGGGTTCTCGACCAGCAACGAGGACGATTATCACGAGCTGACCATCCGCGGCCTCCATCCCGAGTACCTGGTGAACGTGCCGGTTTTGCTGCAATCCCCCGGCATCGCCTGGGTGGGGCTTACCGAGGCCTACATCGACGACTGGGCCAGCTTGTACGTGACCTCCGTGACGGATCAGAACATCCTGGCGGCCCGCCTGGCATCGCGTGTGGAGGGCGAGGCGAGCGATGCGAACTCGGCGCCCTCTTTCGATCCGAAGGTGGCGGCAGCCACGGTCTCTGTCATCCGGCAGGCGCCCGCCTACTCGCCCTGGCGCGTTCTGATGATCGCCGACGATCCCGGCCGCCTGGTCGAGTCGAACATGGTGATCAACCTGAACCCGCCCAGCGCCATCGCGGATACATCCTGGATCAAGCCCGGCAAA
>CAIYHG010000069.1 GCA_903925975.1 uncultured Acidobacteriia bacterium
CACGTCGATCCTGACGACCGGCTGGACCGCCAGTATCGCCAACGTTCTGAAGGTGGGAGACAAGATTTCCTTCGCGGGCGTCTATGCGGTCAATCCGCAGAACCGCACCTCGACGGGATCCTTGCAGCACTTCGTCATCCAAGCGGATGCCAGTTCGGACGTCGGTACCCTGGCCACGTTGACTATCTTCCCGGCCATCGTGCCGAGCGGACAGTTTCGGAACGTCACCAACTCTCCCGGCGCCGGAGCGCTCATCAACGTGTGGGACGCCGCGGCTGCCGGTCAAGCGGCTATTGCCGGTGATCCCGTGGCGCAGGGGTTGGTCTGGAATAAGCAGGCGTTCGCATTCGTCAGCTTCCCCGGCCAGGTTCCCAATGGAGTGGACATGGGCTACGAGGACCGCAGCGCGCAGATTGGCGTGTCGCTGCGCTTCGTGCGTATGTTTGACGGCTACCGCGACATGTGGATCAACCGGTTCGATGTCTACTACGGCATCGGAATCCTGTATCCCGAGGGGGCTTGCGTGATCGCTTCGTAGGCGAGACGAACGCGCAAAGGAGATTATGACCATGAAAACCTTCCTCAACATTTCGATTCTGCTGGTGCTGGTTGCCAGCTTCGCTTTCGGCCAATTGGCGACGCCCAACACGACGCTCTCCGCGAATGTGGCCGCAAATTCGACCTCCGAATGGTGCTTGACCTCCGCGACGGGCGTGGTACTACCTTCGCTGGCGGGTGCCACCAACGGCTCTTACCTGTGGATCGACAAGGAAGCCGTGCAGGTTACGGCGGCTGGCTCTTCGGCTACGTGCTTCAAGGTGAAGCGCGGGCAGTTGGGCACCAGCGCATCGGCTTCTCATGCTTTGGTGAACAAAGTTTGGATCGGTACGCCTTCCGTAAGTTCGGGCGATACCTCCAGGCCTTTCACCGGCGCATTCGTGGGCACGGCGCCCTCGGGCAGTTGCACGGCAACCGATCAGTACACGTTGCCTGTGATTGTCACGGGTGGTGTCCGCGGCGCCGAATTGGGCGAAGTTTGGGATTGCTTCGGCACCATCGGATACTGGATTCGCTGGCTGGACCGTGATACGGTTCGGCGCTGGGTCAGCCGTGGGGCGGCGGTCGACGCCGTTCCGGGCGGGTTCCGCACGGAGATCCTGATTAACTACCAGGGTTCTACCACCGGCAGCGTCAATGGCATCCGTGGCGGCATCACGCTGGCCACCGGAACTACCGCTGGTTACGGTTACATCTACGGCGTGCAAGGTTCTTTGCATACCGGGGCCGGCACGTTCAACATGGGAAGCGGCTTCGGGTTCGGTGTTTCCGGTCAATTGTACCTGTCCGGTGGCACCGTCACCAGCGGCCACATCGCGGGCGTGGGCGCCGAAATCTCCGGATCTTCGGGGACCGTCGGCTCTCCCCAATCCTACGTGGATCTGGTGTATGCGCAGAACTCCACGGGAGTAGTCAATAGCTTCTTTAAGGGCTATGGTGGAACCACTTTTGTCTTCGACGTCAACACGGGAGGCGTCGGCGCGCAGATTGGCACAACGGGTGCCGCAACCACGGCGGCCGGTTGGCTCAAGATCAATGCCAACGGATCGACTCGTTACATCAACCTTTGGAGCACCGCTCCCTAACACGAGGTAGAACCTGAACACTATGAGGCGCTTCTTTGCAGTTCTTTTGATTGGATCGGCTCTGGCCTTCTCTGAGCCGATGACGCGCGAGGCCGTAGAGAAGCGCCTCGCTTTGCTGGAAAAGGATCGTTTGCAGGTAATAGCGAACCTAAACGCAATGGACGGGGCTATTCAGGATTGTAAATACTGGCTTGACCAATTTGATTCCGAGAAAGCCCATGCAACCAAGGAAGTGAAACCAACCGCGAAGCCGGGTCATCCTCCGGCCGCCGCGAAAAAGGAGTAATGGATGCCTGAAGATCACACGATGGCGGCGCGAGAACTCGCGAACTTGATGAAAGACCTCGCCATGACGCCGAAGGCGAACAATGAGCCGGTTCTGGCGATCAATCAGTTGAATCAGATGCGGGCG
>CAIYHG010000070.1 GCA_903925975.1 uncultured Acidobacteriia bacterium
CTGGCCGGTTACAAGGACGCGGAAACGGAGATCTACGCCGGCCCCGTCGCCGCCGGCAAAGCGATCTATACGAAAGACAAGGATTCCGTGACGAAATGGACGCTGGAATAGGTTCTGGCTGCCGATTCATGTCGCGACGATCTTCGCGCGGAGTTCGCGCAGCCACGATTTCTTTCGTCCCTGCCGGGACTGGTTCCGCTGCTTTCCGCAACCCACCGTTAAAAACGGTGGGCTATTTTCGGCCGTCCCTAAGGGACTTCAGGAGACCCTGCTGGCTTGCTCAGGAAGATCATCCGATGGCCCGGAACGAACATCTTCTTCACGTTCGCCTTCCGGCTCGGGCTGGGGGCCCACCAGGACCACAAATTCGCCTTTGAGCGAACGGGTTTTCAGGCGTTCGAGCAGCTCCGTCGGGGTGCCCTGAAGGCGCTCCTCGAATTTTTTGGTCAGCTCGCGGGCCAGCACCACCGGACGCCGCGGCCAGAGGCTGGCGAGCTCCTCTACCAGTTTTACCACGCGATAGGGGGATTCGTAGAAAACCAGCGTTCCCCGGGTCTGGGACAGCCCTTCGAGCAAGCGCCTTCTTTGGCCCGATTTATGGGGCAGGAACCCGGCGAAATGAAACTCGTCCGTGGGCAGGCCGCAGGAGGTCAAGGCTGCCACCAGCGCGCACGGCCCGGGCACCGCCTCGACCCGGAATCCCCGCGCCAGCGCGGCCCGCACCACGCGCTCTCCCGGATCGCTGATGCCGGGAGTGCCCGCGTCAGTGACCAAAGCGATCTTTTCACCCCGGCCCAGCCGGTCGAGGATTTCCTCGCTCCGGCGCGCCTCGTTGAATTGAAAGTAGCTCAGCAGGGGTTTGGAGATGGCAAAATGGTGGAGGAGCTGGCCCGTGTGGCGGGTATCCTCGGCCGCCACCAAGTCGCACTCGCGCAAGGTGCGCAAGGCGCGCAACGTGACGTCCTCCAGGTTTCCGATCGGCGTCGCGACCAGATACAGGGTGCCCGGGACCAGTGGGGGAAGCGGCTTTTCCATTAGACCACCACCACCCGGTTTTCGAGGACGCCGATGGCGGGACACGAAATCCGCACCCGGTCGCCGGCGCGCAAGGCGAACTCGAACGGCGGCACGATGCCGGTGCCGGTCAGGAGCACCGCGCCCCGCGGAAAACGCTGGCTGCGGTACAGGTACTCGGCCAGTTCGCGGAAAGTGCGTTTGATCTGGCCAAAACAGGTTTCTCCTTGAAACACGATTTGGGCGTCGCGCCAGATCTCCAAAGCCACCGTCCAGGACTTGATCGCGGCCTCATCACCCCCAATGGCGATGGCCGGCCCCAGACAACAGGAATGGGTGTAAATCTTGGCCTGAGGCAAGTACAGGAGGTTGCTCCCCTCAATATCGCGCGAACTCATGTCATTGCCCAGCGTGCAGCCCACGAGCTCTCCGCGGGAATTCAGCACGATCGCCAATTCGGGCTCGGGCACCGAGCGGGTGGCGTCGCCGCGGATGCCCGCGGGCCCGCCGGGGCCCGACACTTTTTCCCCCAGCGCCTTGAAGAAGATCTCCGGGCGGTCCGCCTCGTAGACCTTTTCGTAGGCCTGGGCGCTGAAATCCGTTTCCTCCTGGCGCGCCCGCTTGCTGCGCAAGTACGTCACACCGGCGGCCCAGATTTCCTGACTTTCGACAGGCGGCAACAGTGACGCGGAAGCCCAGGGGTGGCACGGCAAGTCGAGCCGGGCGAGAGCGGCTAAAACCTCGGGAAGCTTCGGGCTCTCGAGGAGCGAGCTGAGCGAAACGATGCCCGCCGCGGATAAATCGAAAATTGCGGACGCGTCGCCGGTGTCCGGGAGCACGAGGCCGACGCGGGCCGGGGCGTCCGCGCCAATTTGAAAGCGGCAGAGTTTCATGGTTTTAGGAGGAGTAATCCAGGTACACGGTTTTGAGCCGGGAATAGAACTCGATGGCTCCGGCGCCCTGTTCCTTGAAGGAATCGGTGCTCGAATGTTTGACGCCGCCAAACGGGGCCTGCAACGCCAGACCGGTC
>CAIYHG010000071.1 GCA_903925975.1 uncultured Acidobacteriia bacterium
AGCCCGCCTCCCGACAAATGCAGAACCTCGCTCGCTCCAGTTGGCAGCCCAATTAGCCGCCGAATCCCCGAGCAATCGCAGAAACGCTGGTGCGTGCCGCCGCTCGGCTGAGTTCCCTCGCGCTTACGGACGGATTACGGAGCGGACGCGCCCCCGTTTGTTCAGAGCCCGAAACACGCGACTTGTGCTAAGGCCGGCCGCGTTGGCCCAGCGCCTGATCAGGGCGTCAACCCAATCAGGAATCGGCACAGTCCGGATGCGGCCGTGTTTGCCGACCAGATCGGCGATGACCCAGCGATCTTCCCTCTGCTGCAAGTGTTCGAACTTAGGCGCTACAGCTTCGCTACGACGTCCTTCAATAGCTCTCCAAGCGTCTTCATGTCGCTGCGACTCCCCTGACCAGGCGCGTCGATGCGGTCATGTGGGCGGGACTACATCAAGGCTTCCCGCTATCTGAGCGTATGCCCGCAAAGCTTGCAGTGTTCATGGCCGTACGCGCAGTCCTTACATGTGAAATGACCCTTCGAACACGTCTTGCCGTCTGACAGGGGCTTCTTCTTTCCACATGAGTCGCAAATCCGGTCTGACATTCAGTTCTTCCAATCGTCATCACACATCGGTGATCCGCATCGGTTTCTCGTCGGACTAACGCGATCAACCCAATGGGAATTGGGGGACATCTCGACCTTTCGGACAACCGGGCGGAAGGGTTCGCGGAGGGAGTCCTCGCGGCTGGCTCACGTTGGCGCACAGGCGGCCACGAACGCGCCGGTCCGGCGGGCCGTCCCGTGGCTCCGGCAGGAGAACAGGGCGCTACGGGGCCACCGGCTCGCGAAACAGAGCCACGTCCGTCTCCGAGCCAACTCCTGGGACTTGGCTGGCGGCGGCAAGCAGCGGGTGGAATGGTCCCACCCAGTCTCTAGTTACAGCGGTCTTAGTAGGTGGTCCGTACAGGTGGTCACCTGAGATGGTCCCCGCGTGGCTGCTAGCCTCAAACGCCGATTACCCAGTTAGCCCCGGAGTACCCGGTTCTCCTCGCGCAGATAGTCGATAGCCTGCAAGTGGTGTTGGTTCATCCAGCCTGCCAAAGAGATCATCAGGAATCGAAAGGGGTCCAGGAGCTTTGTCATCGGATGTATCCGTTATCCGACGGCAGGCGAGCTGAACTGGCCCAGAATCCGGCGGATCGAATTTCCGGGCCATACGCGTGCCGGGACTGGAAGGTGTCGCTGAATCACTTCGCGGCGCTTTGAGGCGACAGGATCGAAGCGGCCCAGGCCCGGCCGTCGCGAGCGAGTAACCGCCACTTACACGGAAGTCCGGACAACGCCCTGACTAGCTTTCGCCCACGCGCCAGCGATCCAATGATAAGTCACTTCGAGGCCGGTCCGGAGAGGATCGCTGGGAGCCCACCCCAGCTTTTCGCGAATCAGCCGGTTGTCCGAGTTGCGCCCGCGCACTCCGGTCGGCCCGGGAACATATTTGATCAGCACACGCTTGCCTGCGATGTCGCTGACCATGCGAACAAGTTCTTCGATGGTAACCATTGTTTCCGAGCCGATATTCACCGGGCCTGAGAAGGATGACTCCATCAATCTCCTGACGCACTCGACGCATTCGTCGACATAAAGGAACGAACGCGTCTGGCGGCCGTCGCCCCAGACTTCGATCTCGTCGCCATCAGCGGCGGCGCAAACCTTCCGGCAGATCGCAGCCGGCGCCTTCTCGCGTCCCCCCGTCCACGTGCCTTCGGGTCCGAAGATATTGTGAAAACGGGCCACACGAACTTCCACGCCACAATTGCGCTCGTACGCAAAGTACAAACGCTCGCTGAACAACTTCTCCCATCCGTATTCGCTATCGGGATCGGCGGGGTACACAGAGTCCTCGGAGCATTTCGGGTTATTCGGATCGCGCTGATTGCGCTGCGGATATACGCACGCAGACGAGGAATAGAACAACTTTCTCACTCCGGCCCGTGCGCCGGCATCCAGGATGTTGAGGTTGATCGCCGCGGAGTTGTGCATTACGGCAGCGTCGTTTTCCCCCGTGAAGAGATACCCGGCTCCGCCCATATCGGCAGCGAGCTGATACACATCTTCGATTCCTTCGACGACGCTGCGCGCGATGGCGGGATCTCGCAAATCGCCGATCACGCACTCATCGGCAACCTCGGCAGAAAACTCATTGTGCTTCAGGTCGACCGAGCGGACCCACTGACCCTCGCGCTTCAGCCGTTTGATCAAGTGGCCGCCGATGAACCCGCCGCCGCCCGCTACCAGGACTTTCTTCACGACGCTGTCTCCTTCCGGCAATGCAGCCATCCGCAGCCGTGGCGGAAACTGCGTGTTTCCGTATCCGCCGGACTAAAAACCGCTGAGGCTGTCATGATTTATCTAACCCTCGAAACCGAAGCCTTGATTACGGAAGCTGAACTACCAGATCGACCAGCTGCCCGAGAGTAATACATACGCTGTGAGCATGGCGTTGCTCACGGTGTGCGCTATGAGCGAATCGCCGATATTTCCGCGGCGCACGTATGCCAAAGAATAGAGGAGACCGGCGATAGCAGCCGCGGGCCAGCGGTCCCCATACAGCAGCCCGGAGGCCGCCGATGCGATCAAGATGGGCAGCAGCGTGACCTGCGACGGTTCAACCGAACGGAAGGCCGGCGAAACAATCCGGCGAAGCAAGAAAGCGCGAAAAGCGAGTTCCTCGGCGAAGGGGACCGCGGTCACGGCAGCCAAGGCGCGGATAGCAATCCAAGCGATGCGGGCGGGCTGAGGCGCCGCTGCCAGAGCGCGTGCGGCTTCAGCATTAGCGCCGGGCTTCATGAGCAGTAGATCCAGGCACGCCCAGACGGCGAAAGAGGCCACGCCGTAAAGCACTGGGCGCCAGGCGGGACTCACGGCGATTTTCCGGTACTCCTGCCGGCAGAGCCAGATCGCCAGCGCGCCGGAGGCGAACTGAAGCGGAAAGGCCCAGTCGAAACGCGCGCTGAATATATGACCGATCATACCGGCGGCCAGCATCGCCAGCAGCGGCATCAAATAGGCCGCATTGGCATCAGACGATCCGGCCGTCGTACGCAGCTTCGCACGGTCAGCCACCGCGAACCACGAAACCTTGCGCGCCGTCACCGCCAGGCCAAATGCGACTGCATTGAACGCAATCCATCCAGCCTGCGAGTGAAACCCCTCGGCGGCCATCTTGCCCGCGCCGGCATCGCCAATGGCGATGAGTAGAGCTATGCGGACGCCGTTGAGCACCCACAGGATGGCGACGCCGGCAGGAAGAAGCAGAAGCGCGCGCGGGAAGCGGCACGAACGCCGAAAAATCCACAGCCAGAGCACGGTAAAGATCAGGATCAGGCCAACGCCTTCCACGCCCGAGCAAGTGGGACCAATCTGCACATTAAACGCGTTGGTCCCAATGATGAGCCGCGCCGGATCTTCGATTACGTCCGTGAGAAACGGGCGCAGGAGGAACCTCACTAGCTCGAATGTCAGCGACGCGCTTGGCTGCCAAAGGAACGAGGAATAAGCGCGGAAGGCGACGGCAAGCGCCCCTGCCGCGACGGCGTAAGCCCACGTCCATTCGGATCGGCGGACGATCTGTAGCCAGAACCGGGGGGCGAGGAACGCAAAGCCCGCAAAAACAATCGACAGGGCGCCGGCCGATAGCCATGCGACCACGGCGAGATCGCTGGGCCTTTGCCCATCGCCTGCGCCGAAGACCAGGATGGAGGTCCAACAAAGAGCGCCGATCGCGAAACAGTGCAAGGCAAGGAGCTGTTTAGAGACCGGCGCTTCTTCCAACCCAGCAGCCAAAGGGCGGCTAAATTCCCCAGATCCGAGGTACGCGAACGTCACAAATGTTGTGGCCATAGCTACAATGGCGATCGTCGCGGGGGCCGCCCACAGGTAGAGGGAGCCGGCTAATCCCCCAACGCCCCGAATGGCGGGCGTTTCGATCGAGAGGGAGAAGGCCAGTAACTCCGCGGCGAACAGCGCGGCGATACACGCGAGGCGACTGAACAGACTTGGCAACACCATTTCCGAAAGCCGGGCGGAAACTGCGGTGAGCCAGGCGAACAGTCTAAGTCGACCACTCATCGGAAGGACTGGGGATTAAGGCGGGCGGGAAAACAGGCTCAGGATGAATGTCTAGGAAGCGCTGCCGCGGCAGGCGAGTTAGCGGCGCCGCCGGATCATCAATGCGGCGGCAAGGAGCGTCAGCGCGCTGCCGGCGAACCGGGCATCGAACTCGGGCCCGGGCAGCGGCGGGTCGGCCAGAGCCAACGGCGTCACGCATAGGGCGAGAAGAAGGAGTATGGTGAATTTCCTCATTGTGAAGCTCTCCTTTGAGCCCCTGCCGCCAGCCGTACTCCGCGTGATTTCCCGCGAATCTTCCGAAAAGCGGCTAAGCCGGCAAGCGCGAGACCACACAGGCCCAACGTGGCCGGTTCCGGCGTAAGTATTTCAAGCTCCAGGTTATCCATCCGGAAGTAGTTGCCTGCCGTCTCAAACTGCAACCCGGTGACCGGACTATCGATTCCACCGGCCGTAGTCCAGCCAGTGTAGGTCAGATTCACTACTACTGAGCCTACCAGTTCTTCGTATAGGTAACCATTGATCGCAATCCAGAGCGCCGCAGGACTGATATCCGGCCAACCAGAAAGCTGAACGCCTTGAAACCGGAACGGTGCGTTCGATATTACCCAGGGCGCTCCAACTGCGAAGCCGGGATACGCGAAGTTGGGGGACGACGGTATGGGATTCGGATCCGCGTACAGAGCCGCGAATGCGTCCCCGTTCATGACTTCCCAGTCGTACCAGTCGAAGCCGGCATAGTTCAAGCCAAGGTGGCCCCAGGCGTTCGTCTGGTCTTGCCATGCCTGTGGCGTCGCAATGTCGTCGAAGCGGACGGTTTCTACCGATCCGGCTGCCGCAATTGCCGCGAATATCAGACCCAATCCGAACGTTTTCAGCACGCTGACCTCTTAACCGACTCGGCGGCAGTGGTGTGGGATGGCGCCTTTCGGACGAAGTTCACAGGCGCTGCCTGGCATAATGTCATTCTGGAAATCTCTCCATCCGGCAAGCCGCGCCGGAGCGATAACTCACTTGGAAAACGGCCTAATATCATAGATGCCGGGCCCGCCCTTTCGCTGCCAAAAAACACGTCCATTCCCGATGCCGGCGGAATCCGACATTCAGCCTTGAATCGAAGGCAGCGGTTTCAGCCGCCTCACAGGCGTCCGGAGTGGACTGCGGACCGCCCCAATCCGGACTGTGCAAGTGACTCGACATCTTCGGGGCGATGTTACTCTTGTTCAGTTTACGCGTGGAGGCCTCAAAATCACTCGTGGTTACAGCGTCTACAAGCTCCAGAACGGGCCCAGTACTTCAGATTTGATATCGGCCAAAAGTACCACGGCAAAGCTCGCCGGCTTCCCTTGGCAGGGAGTGACTCGCTCCCGGGTGTGGCCCATTGAAACCTAGCGGTCACGCCCGGCTTCGGCCGCGGCAGCCATTGTCGGTTTGCCTAATTCCTCCGAGGAATCGGCGTCGCGCCGCGGCTCGTTCCCCGGCGCGGACGGCGCGCCGCCGAGGCGCAGGATGCCCAACAATTCCAACGGGAGAGCAGCGCCGAAGAGAATGTTGTACAAGGTGTAGCGCTTCCAGAGCCGCGCGGGATCCTGAAAAAGGCGGTACACCCATTCCAGACCTGCCGCCCTAATCCATGGCGGAGCCTGCCGGATACGTCCCGAGAAGAAGTCGAATGTTGCGCCGGCCGCAATAAGAACGCACCCTGGCAGTTTCTGACGATGTTGAGCGATCCAGATATCCTGCTTGGGGGACCCCAGCCCGACCCACACAATATTGGCGCCCGAAGCCGCAATCCGCCGGCAGATGCCATCGTCTTCCTCCGGAGTCAACTCCCGGAAAGGAGGCGAAAAGACACCGGCCACCTGGAGTTCGGGTGAAAGCTCCCTCAGCTTTGCGCTCATCGCCTCGGCGGCGCCGGGAACTCCGCCGTAGAAGAAGAACTTGTAGCCGCGGTTCGGGGCCTGCCGTGCGGCTTCGAGCATCATATCGGGCGCATACAGCCGGTCGCTCTGCTGGTTCTTGAACAAGCGGGCAATGCGCAGGAACGGCATGCTGTCGATTCCCAACAGATCCGCGTGTTGGTAGATTGAGCGGACGCGGCGGTCCAGAAGACCGGAGACGCAACAGTTGACATTGATCAGCGCGACGCTGCGCCCCTGCCTATCGGGTGCGCCGATCCACATGTCAATAAGCGCAAACATGTCGCGGTAGGAAATGCAGTGCAGGTCCAGCCCAAGGAAGCGAATTGTCTTGAACTGACGGGTTGTTGTCCGCGGCAGTTTCGTGGAAGGGGTTGCCCGCTGGTGTCCCGCTCCCACGAGTGAGCGCGCGCCCTGGTTCTCCCCGGCTTCGAATACCGGCTCAGGCTGCGTGTTTTGTGAACCGGCGGAGCAATATCCGCTTCCGCGATTCGAGCGCATTCTGGCCATCTCGTACGCCGTCATCAGGTTGCGGTAATAGGCTTCGGGCGTGTATTGAAGCATCGCCTTCCGCCGCCCGGCCGCCCCCATCCCGCGGCGCAGTTCGGGGTTGTCCCAAAGCCGGCGCAATTGCGCGGCCATGTCCGCGGCGTTGCCGGGTTCAAACAGCAGCCCGGTCTGCCCGTCCTCCACTACATAAGGCAGACCGCCGATTCTTGATGCGACGACGGGAAGCCCCAAGGCCATGGCCTCCGCGGCCACTACGTTGAAGGTTTCATAAGTGATGCTAGGGACCGCCACCACTCGCGAACTCCGGTAGAACTCTACCAGCCGGTCAAGCGGCAGCCTGCCGACGAACTTGACGTTCGGCGTGGCCCGCCGGGTCATCTCGGTGAGGATGGGGCCATCGCCCGCCACCTGGAACGGTATTTCCGGCAGCCGCGCGGCTGCCGCCAGGAGTACACCGATGCCTTTCTCCGCGCTGATTCGACCGGCGAAGGCCACGTATTCCCCAGCGGCCGGCTCGCAGTCCAGGTTGCCGATAGCCGCCGGGTTCGGAACCACAGCAATCCGCTCCCCGTCAAAGCCGGCTTGCACTAGTTTGGATTTGGCGAACGGAGTCGGCGCAAGAAACACGTCCACATTTTCCTGAAACAGCCGGAAGCGCCTGGCCACGGCACTTCGGAGGGCATAGGCGACGCTTTCCGGAATGTTCTCGCGGCAGTTCTTCAGGATGCAACGGTACTCGCGCCCTCCCACACACTCCTCGCAGGTACGCCCCTTGTAAACGTGGTACCAGGTGGGGCAGGTCAGGATATTGCTGTGGATAGTCATGACCACGGGAACGCGCGCCCGCCGGCATGCGGCCATTATCGATGGCGAAAACATCGGGTACACGCTGTGAACATGCACAACGTCGGGTCGGTCTTCCTCCAGAAGACGGCGCATCTCGCGATAGGCGCGAACGTTATAGATCCCGCCCCAAAAAGCGCACGCCCGCCTGAAAACGGAGCGCTCCAGGCAGCGGCTCGACTTCATGATCAGGCGCGCCTGGTGGCCATTCTCCGCCAGAACACGCATGGTGGCCTCGACGACGGCAGGTTCGCCGCCAAACGCGCTGCGCTGCTCGTTATAAATCTGGAAGACCTTCACGCGCCCAACTCCGCTTGATGCGCCGGATGCTCCGCATCCGGTTCGCAGGAGCTGCCCCGAATCGAAAGTTCGGTCTGTGATTGAAGGAGGCCTTTGATCAAAGCGCGAATGACCGCGGCGATGCGCTTGAATTCGCCCCGCAAGAGTTGCTTGGCAATCCGGTAGCCGCCGCCCACGGCCAAGGGAATGGCAGGCACACAAGCATATCGGCGGAAGAATCTTGCCGCCGATAGGTTGTCCCACGCATCCGCCACCGCTCTGCGCGGGCCGATCGCTGCGCCTCCCTTGTGCCAGACGCGAGATTGATCGGCCACACCAAGCTTCCATCCTTGGCGGCGCAGCCGAAAGCCGAGGTCCGCGTCTTCCCAGTACATGAAGAAGCCTTCGTCGAATAGCCCGACGGAACGGATGGCATGGGCCCGAAGCAGACAACTGGCGCCGGAGACGAAGTCCAGCCGCCGGAGAGGCATGTTAGCGGCATAGGGGCATACGCTCCCCAGGAGCATTCGAACCCGCCACCCTCCCCAGACCTGTACCCGGTCCGGCTGATCCATGTGGTAGATGACGGAGCCAATCGCGCCAATTCCGCTGTCGGCCAGTGCCGCTTGGATCATTGAGGTCAGCGACGTCCGGTCCACCAGCGTATCGTTGTTGAGAAGCCAGATGAAGTCGGCGCCCATGGCGAGGGCGCGGCGAAGGCCCGCGTTGCAGCCGGTGCCAAATCCGAAATTCCTGCCCAATTCGATTAGCGCGACCTGGGGACATGCTTCGCGGATGCGCGGAACCGAGTCGTCCGTCGATCCGTTATCGACCACGATCGGCGTTTGCGGGTAGTCGAGCTTTTCAAGGGACCGCAAACAGGCGACGGTATCACGCCACGAGTTCCAGTTCACAACAACCGTGGCAACGTTCATCAACTCTCCTGGCGGTGAATCCCGATCAGCCTGCGACCTCGCCGGGGACAAACTGCCGCAACTCGGTCATGCGTCTATTGAGCCATTTGGGAGATCTGCCGGGCGGGTGCCTCAGGCAGCTCCAGTGCCGCGCACGATGGCCGGGAAGGTTCTGGCGAGAATCGACAGATCCATCCGCAAAGACCAGTTGTCAATGTACTGCAGGTCGAGCTCAATCCACCGGTCAAACGTGGTGTCGCTCCGGCCACTGATCTGCCACAGGCAAGTCATGCCCGGCATTACGCTAAACCGCCGCATCAGCGAAGGGTCGCCGAACCGGGCGACATCACGCACGGGGAGCGGCCGCGGGCCAACTAATGCCATCTCTCCTTTAAGCACGTTGAACAGTTGGGGCAGTTCGTCGAGCGACGTGCGTCGCAAGAACCGCCCCACGCGAGTAATTCTAGGGTCGGAGCGTATCTTGAAAACCGGGCCCTGCGCTTCGTTGGACGATTCCAATTCCGCCTGGAGTTTCTCCGCGTCGAGCAGCATCGTGCGGAACTTATACATCCGAAAGCGGCGTTTGTGCGCGCCGTAGCGTTCCTGCGCGAAAAGGGCCGGACCTTGGCTGGTCAGCCGGATTGCCGCCGCAATCGCGAGCAGCAGAGGGCCTAATAGTACCAGCCCGACGATTGCGCCCGCGATATCAATCGCACGCTTCACGATGAGTCTGTTGTCGTTGTGCACGACGTCCAACGATACCAGCGAGGCGCTCTCGCTTGTCTCTAGGCGCGGCCGCGCGAGCGACAGCTGAAATACATCGGGAGGATACTTAGCCTCGACGCCCATCCGCTCGCAGGTCTGAATCGCACTCTGAATCTGGTCGTAGCAGGATTTCACGGGCAATGCGATTACGACCTCATCCACGGAGCGGTTCATGAGAATCGATTCCAGTTGATCGAGGCCGCCGAGCATTTGCCGGCGAATTGCGGCAGGCACGGGATGGCCATTTGGGGAATCCACGAAGCCGAGAACACGCGCATCCGACCCTCTCGTTAGCCGCTCACTGATTGCCGAAGCCCTTGGACCGCTACCTACGACGATGAGTTCGCGCCGGCCGCCGAGAGCCCGTGTGAGCGGCCCGGCGAAAGCGCGCGCAGCCAGGCGGCCGCAGGCACACGCCAGAATCAGGACGGGCAGGCAATAGAGCGCCACGTTGCCGGCGAATTCGCCCGCCTCCAGCGTGAACAGAAGCAGCAGGGGAGCCAAGGATGCCGTGATGCAAGCCGCGATCACCCGCAGGATTTCCCTCCAGGCCGGTTCCGCGCCGGCCTTACCCAGGCCGAATTCATGAAACGCGAGGGCGTATCCGGCAAGGAACAAGGTAATGACCAGAAGGCGCCCTACTGTGACGGGTTGCGCAAGGAGCCCGCTGAATCCGTTGGGCAATCGGCTCCCAATGGCTCCAGCGAGGGCGGCGACAAGGACCAGTAGCGTCACAGACGCATTCAGGACCGCGTGGATGTCGGCCGCCAGTGGTCTAGATATCCGAAACATGACTTGGTACTCCTTGGAAACGAAGCGCGTCTAGGGAATCGGCGTCCAGTACAGACCTATGTTGATGAATTTGATGAACCGTTCGATCTTAGACATGCGGTTCTGAGGGACCACGAGAAGATCCCCCGAGCGCAAATCGGGGGGAATCTCCCGGGATGACGTGCGCATAGCGGCCTTGAGGTCCAGAATCTTGGTTTCCGCCATATCGGCTCCCACTCTGCGAAACAGGATCACTTGCGAATGCTTGGCGCTGGCCGATTTGAAACCGCCCGCCATTGCAATCGCCTGGACGGCGTTGACCTGCCCGCGCATCTCGAATCTGCCCGGGTTTGCTACCTCGCCCCCCACGATGAAGTACGGCTTCTCAAAATCCTTGAGGACCACGGTAACTTCCGGATCTCTTAGCCGCAGGCTGGCTTTCTCGATGATCGCCGCGTGAACTTGCTCGGTCGTCATTCCTTGGACGTTCAGGTCACCGACGATCTGCAGGTTGATGCGGCCGTCCGGCTGCACTATTACGGTTTGATCAAACTCCGGCGTATACCGGTAGTGCACCTCCAAAGCGTCCGTCGGCCGGAGGCGATAACGAGATTCAGAACCGTCCGCGGCTTCTGCTTGGGCAAACCCATAGCAGGCGCAGATCAGCAAAGAGAAGATCAGACACTGTCGCACTGAGTTACCTCTGACGCACGGGAAAACATTCAACACGAAGGCGGAAGATTAACGGATCTCGCCTTCCGCAGGGCTCTAAGCTCCATGAGCGCCCTCTGAAACGCCTCGGACTGCACTCCTGTTTTCGGTGGCGCCGTTTCCGCCGGCTCCGTTTCCGCCGGAGCCGTTTCCGGTGGCCGCCGGCCGTTGCTCACATATTCTGCGGTAAGCGCCACGCCAAGTCCCAGGCAACCGGCAAACAGGAGTCCCAGCGCCAGGTTGAGTCCCACGTTGGGGGAAGACGGTAGGTGGGGCTCGATCGGGCTTTCGGCGATTGCCACGTTTGAGATCTTCTGCCGGTCGAGCGAATCGGCGATCCGCGCCTCTTCCATCTTCTTGGAATACAGCGCGTAGTTATCCGCGGCCTCATTCCGTTTGCGAACCAAGTCGTCATAAGCCGCTGTAGCGTCGGCCAGCCGGGCCAGCTGTCTCCGGTAGCTTGCTGCCTGCTGCGCGAGCGCATTGCGCCGTGACTGCTGCCCCGCTAACTCAGTCCCTTGCTTGGCAAGGTCAAGCTCCAACGCCTGGTGCACGGGGTTGACGTCCGTCGCCTCCTCGAGGCCCGTCAGCGTCTTGGCGTGTTCGAGGGCGGCTTGGGTATCGGCGACCTCCTGTTCGACTTCCTGCACGAGCCGGTCGTCTGGACGAAACTTGGCGAGGAGCGCCGAACGGCGGTTCTGCAATTCCGCGAGCATGGTTTGAAGACTTTGCGCGGAATAGGGATTGCTGAGCGTGCGGCTCTGGGTGACCATGCGGGACGGCGCCTGGCCGAGTTGGCGGCGGGTATCGGCGATCCTCTGCGTATACTCCCCGACCGCGGCTTCGGCCTGCAACATAGCGGACTCGGCCTCCGCGGCCTTTTGAAGCGCCACGTCTTTCTCTTGCGCCAACAGGTCGATATTCTTGTCGTGCCGAAACGCAGCGAGAGACTCCTCGGCGTTCTTCAACTCCTCTTGAAATCGCTCGACTTGGGTCTGGAAGAAATCGTAGGTGCCGGGCGCGCCGTGCAGTCTCAAATGCTCCGCAACGTATAGTTCGGTGAGCGCGGTCAGCACCGTTTTGGCCCGGTGTGGGTCGGTGTCGACGTATGAGGCAGTGATGATGTTGGTTCTGCGTACCGCTGAGACGGATAGATCACTGCGGAGACGTCTTACTGCCCGCTCGAGTGCGACGGAATCGCCGGCAGCCTCGGCATGCGCAAGGCCGCACATGGCGGCAACGTTCTGGAGCAGATTGTTGCTCGTCAGCAGTTCAATCTCCGAGTTGATCTGGACATCGGTCAACTCGCTTCGGTATGCCGTATCGCTGGTCTGCCCGGCAGAGACAAGGGCATCGGCGCGGTCGTTCTTCACCAGCACTTTCATGCTCGTCTCGTACTGCTTCGGCATCAATAGCGTTCCGATTACGATGCATGCGAACACTACCGAAAACGTAATCAGTGCCAGGCGTCTATGGCGATAGACAACGGCAGAGAGGCGCTGTGGGGGAATTGGGTGGGCCGTGGGCGCGGGGCTCATTGCGGCTCACTTCCACTCACGCGTGCCGCCGCCGGCCGGAAAAGCGCGCGGGAGATGCGGAGTTGCGACTCGACAGCATGGAGCCGGCCGTCCAATTCGGCGATCTGCTCCGCCAAGGCGCCTTGCTGCGCATCCGCTCCGGCAATGATACGCCGCAAGGCGATGCGCGCGAGTTCGGAGACATTCCTGGCGCCGTACTCGTGATACCGGGTCTTCAGAATGTCATACTCCAACTCCGAAAGCCGAAGGCTGATCATCTTGGTTCTGCGATCTGGTGTGGCCATGGGAGAAACCCGGTCGGCGTTAATAAGACACCGAAGCTGCGGCAACTTCAGCCAGCCGAAACTCCGCTTGTGCCAAACCAGACACAGCCTCTAACTTGAACGTTTCCATGGATATCAATTGGCTGGAAGATCGGTCCGGCCGTTCCGGTTCGACCGCCAGGCATTAGTCAGCGAGGACGGGGGCTCGATGGCCTTAGATACGCTACCGCCCATTCAGTCCCAATCGTCCGAGCCCAAAACATCGGCCTCTCACATTGCAACTCTGCGTATGTCAAATGCCATACGCTTGACAAGGATAACGTATGTGGTCACTCCAGGAACGCCTAAGACGGTCCAGTTCGGTACCAGGGACTCCAGTACGGTAATGGTGGGTCGGTCCTGGTCACGGCGAATACGGCGGTCGATTGAGATTGCCTGCGGATACGTAGGCGATTAGGCGGGACCCCTGCGAAAAACTCCGTCTTTCGAGTGGCCGCAAGCAGGCGACGGCATTGCGGCGGAATGGCGGTTCAAGCGGAAACATCGCCGGGGGCACGGGCGGCGGATTCCGAATTCGCCGATGCGCCCGCAAGAGCCGAGCCGACTAGTGCCCACGCGTAAACCGTGGGGACCAATGCCTCCCACACCGGCAAGAGCATTCCGGCAACGGTCAGCCCCACGAAGACGCTGAAAGCGCAAGAGTTTATGCAGCGGGAACCTGCGCCCACCGAGCGTATTCTCTTCAGGAGAGTCGCAAAGACGGCGGCGGTGACGGCCAGATACATGAGGCCGCCGGGCAGGCCTGTCTCTACGGTCACCTGCAAAATGCAGTTCTCGGTGTACTCCGACTCCCCAACGCCGCCGGCAAACCGGGCGCGTACTATCCCATATTCGCCAAGGCCGATTCCTAGCGGATGGCTGGCGATCAGTTGTGCCGCTACCGCCATCCGTTCCTTATGTACGGCGCTCGAAACGTCGGTCTGGAACACAATCGAAGCGATCCGCTCCGCCAGGCTGGACTTCAGCACCGGCTTCCCGCCAAACAGGAACACGGCGCAGAGGACGCACACGGCTCCGGCGAGGCCTGCCGCATAGCGCGCGAAGCGGATTCGGTCTACCAGGCAGGCCGCCGCCACGCCGACGATCAAGCCGACATACGCGCTTCTGGTATAAGTCAAGAGCATGCAAGGAATCAGGAGCGCCAACCATAACCCACTGGAGAGCAAGCGCGAACGCGCGGCGCCCGTGAAGACGATCAGGATGCCGATGACGGCATCGAAGCCAGGCTCGAGCGCGCCGAGCGCGTAAGAGTACAAGCGGGGCGTGTCGCCCGCGAATAAATCCGGCACGTTGTAGACCAGCGGAAACAGGCGCTCGTAGTCCCATGCGTACTGGATAAGCCCATAAAAAGCGACCAAGCCGATGCTCCACAGCATCACGCCGACCAGAGCAGCCATCTGTTCCCGATTGAGTTCCAAAAACAGGAAGAACGCCATCACGCCGATGAACCTGGCTTCGAGAGCGATCGCGAAAACTCCGGGGACGCTTGGCGATGCGAGGAACGAGAAGGCGTACACGAGGAGCAGAAGCGCGCCTGAGATCAGGACCCAGCGGTTGGATGAAGCTATGCGCTTTCGGTTAGGGTTGCCCCAAAGAGCGCGCAGAATACCCGCGGCTATTAGAGCCTCCTTCCACAGAGTGAACCACTGCCGGGCGGTGGATTCGAAGCCCCCAAGTAATTGAGTAACCAGACTGTTAAACGGAATGAACGCGACCAGCAGGAGAGCCAGCCAGAACGGCGGGGCGACGATGAGAAAAGCCAGGAAGCATCCTGCCGCAAAGACCGCGAGAGACACAGCGCTGCTCTTGACCAGCAGGAGCGCGGCAGCCATGAGGGCGCACGCCGAGAACACGCCCGCACCGAGCGCACGCTGCGCGAAGCCGAGAGGAGCGTGGCCCCCCCCTCCCGACACTCCGTTCATCGGAAATTTCCCGGCTAGCATTCGTCAGCTCCGCCCACATCCAAGGCGCACGGCTCTTGCCGCCGCGGCGCACTCCCCGCGAAGAGCCGGCTCCAACTGAGTCGCATCAAGGCCAAGGCTGCGGCGCTGAGCGCCAGCACGGGAGCTATGGCCGCCCCGTAGATCCCCATCAAGGGCGTTAGCAAGAGAGAAGCCGCGGCTCCCACCGCGCCGCCAATCGCCGCCGCTAAGCACGCGCGGCGCCACAAACCCGCTCCGTTCGCAGCCGCATCGGTGATTGCGCTCAGCGGCATCACCAGGGCCGCAAGACAGAAGATCCGAACCAGGGGGATGGCCTCCATGTATCGGCCGCCGAAGCACAACCGAAGCGCGGGCGCGGCGAACACGGCCAGAAGCGCGCACGCGGGAAGCAGCAACGCGTATGCCAACGCCAAAGCTCTCCGATACAGGCGCGCCATTCCGCCCATCCCCGCCGCGGACAGCCGCGAGGACGCCGGCAGCACAACCATCGCAAGACCGGTGGTCACCAGCGCAATGCCGGTATAGAACACCTTTGCCGCCCCGTAAGCCGCGGCGGCCATCGGGCTCAGAAAGTGAGCGACCGCCAGCGCATCCACCTGCCCCTGGCCATAGCCGCTCAGCATTGCGGCCAGCGAGTACTTGGCGTGCGAATAGTATTCTTTGTAGAAATGGGGGTGTTCGGTCCGCGCCGGCTCCGCGCGCGTTGTCAGGTAAAGATATGCCGCGGGGATCAGTCCAAGTATCGCTGCCGCGCTTCGCGCCGTATAGAATGCATTTGCGGAATGCAACTCTCCGCCGGATCTCATCAGGATGAGAGCGGCGATGTTCGTCGCTGTAAACACGATATCCATGGCCAGAACCGTTCCGAAACGCGACCTAGAGAACAGGATAAGCTTCTGCACCGCGTAAAACGACAACGCCGCAAACGGAATTCCGAGCTGTCCGATTACGCCGCCAAATGCTGCATCGCTATAGATCAGCCGGCCGATGCGCGCCCCGCCGAAGAAGAAGGCGGCGCAAACCATGCACGTTACGGCGGCGAAGATTGAATAGGTGACCCTGGCGGACCGGCTCGAGACGGCTCCGAGCCGCAAAGTCGGATTCGTAACGGGTCCGAGGATCAGGCATTGCGCGCCGAACAGGACGGCATTGGCGGCTACCACGAAGCCGAACTCCCTTGGGGGCAGATAGCGGCCTCCCATGACGAACGTGACGAAGCCCTGTATCCCCCAAATGACCTGTGAGCCGACGGACAACAACCCCGAGACGGCGAGCCTGCGCATGGCAAGGTCTGGCGCCGCGATCGGGTTCAGGAACTGCGTGTCCGCCTTGGAATCAGATTTCATGGCGCCCCAAGACGTAGATCGACGGCCAACAGAACCGCTCCACGCGAAGACCCTGGATGGCGGCCAGAGCAGGCGTGTAGCGGCTGTAAAGGGCTGAATAGTAGCGGCCGGAGATTTCGCGCGCCGTTCCTATAAGTCGGCCGAAGCGGAGAAGTTCGTCCTCGGTAAAGCCCGCGTGCGCACCCATGGAATTGCGGAAGCGCCCCTGCAACCGGGCCTGCCAGTCCACGGCATTCCAGCGGATGACCTGCCGCCACGAGACACCAGGGCTTCCCACGTAACCGACGAGGCGCGAGCGGTTCGGCGTGCCGATGCAGTAGATCCCCCCGTTCACAAGCACCCTCGATATTTCCGCAATCGCACGGACAGGCTCGCGCATGTGTTCCAGCGCGTGAAAGGAATAGACAAAATCGAAAGTAGCGTCCCGGAACCCCATGGAACAGGCGTCCATACGCTGGAACTTGACGCGCGGATCGGGAGAGCTGAAGGCATCTTCGATGTCGATGGCGGCCACCGGGCAATCCCACTCCCGTGCCACGGCAGCCGCTTCCCGCCCGTCTCCGCAACCCACTATCAGCGCCCTGCGCACGGACGAGCATTCCCTGGCGAACTCCTCCCTAACGATGCTTAGCAACGCCAGTGTCTTGTCGTTTGCCTGGAAATGTGCTCGGAAATCCGTCATGGGTCGCCTGGGTTGCTCCTCAGAGCAAAAAAGCCGCGCGGCAGCGCCGATAGTCTTGCCGGCGGCCCTTGGGACAGCCGGTGAATTCAGCCCGCAGCCGGCAAGCCCGGCTGCGCCACACATCGGCGGCGGGCATCGCCTTTTCGGCGGCATACGGAGGCCGCGCGCCCGGAATGCCGGCGGCGGCTCTCATGCGGCCTTACCTTCCGAGATCGATGAGCATCGTATAACAGCGCATTATGGGGCCACAAACCATGGGGGTGCGAGAGTGAGCGGGCAATCACATTGTCAGCCCCCACCTGGCGCACATTTCGCAGCTTGCCGTCGCGACAGCGTATGTCGATTACGGAACACACCTGCCGAATTTTAGGATTACGGGACCATCAGGTCAAGATTGGTAGTACCCGTACGCCCGGGGCTGGCCGTTGCCCGCAGGCGTAACTAAACGATAAGGAAACCCGAAAAGGTCATCGCCACCCGGCCTGCAGCGCGTCGATCATCGCTTGGAATGCGGGTTTCGGCGTATAGTTCGAGTCGAAGGGGAGCGCGGCGCCGAAACCGGAATAGTAGTAAGGTATCCAAGAGTATTTGTCGCTGAATTCCCAGGTTTGGAAGGCCGTGCATCCCGGGTTCTGCAGGCAGGCCGAGAGTATCCGCTGGTACTGCTTGGCTTCGGCCTGAAGATCCGATTCCGATCCTGTTCCCTGGGCGTTCACCGGCAGACGGACATCCATTTCGGTGATGTGCACCTGCAGGCCTAGCTCGGTGAGTTTTCGGATGTTCCGAACCAGGTCATCAGTGGCGGGATAACCGCTCGTGTCGATGTGCATTTGAAACCCGACTCCATCGATCGGCACGCCGCGGGACACGAAATCCTTCACCATGTTATAAACGGCCTGGAACTTATTGCCCGCGCCCTCGATGCCGTAATCGTTATAAAACAGCAGCGCGTTGGGATCGGCCTCGTGCGCCCAGCGAAACGCTTGCTCGATGTATCCGGCGCCTTCCAGGCCAATTCCCGGTTGATCGTACCAGATGGTATCCCGCAGGGCAGTTCCGTCTCCGGAAGCCGAGTCGCTGACCGCCTCATTCACAACGTCCCAGGCAAAGATCTTTCCCTTATAGTGCCCAACTACCGTCATGATATGGTCCCGCAAGGCTTGGGCCAGCGCCGAACGGGAGGTTGACGCAATGCCAACCAGCCAATCCGGGTTCGCTGAGTACCAGCATAGGGTGTGCCCTCGCACCGCCATATCGTGGGCTTGAGCGAAGGAAACAAGCTGGTCGCCCGCCTCGAAGTCGTAAACATTCTGCGCGGGGTGGATGATCGGCCATTTCAACGCGTTCTCCGGCGTCAGCATATTGTATTGTTCGCCGAGCGTTGCGGCATAGGCCGGTTCGGTCATGGGGTTTGATCTCCATTCCTTGCCGGATGCGGCCGAGCCCATCAGCAAACCCGTCCGCGCGGCCGCCTGCCGGAGGCTAGCCGGAGCGGGCGGCAAATCCACGGAGATGCTGAACTGCCTGGAATCGCGCCCCGCTGCGTTGGCTGCCGTGACCGTGAAGGCGGAGGAAGTTTCCACGGCCGCGGGTGTGCCGCTGAACAGGCCCGTCGACGAGTCCAGGACTACGCCTGCGGGCAGCGTCCCCGCCGTGACGCTCCAGAGTATCGGCTCGGCGCCAGAAGCCTCCAGCGTCTCCGAATAGGCGGCTCCTGCCTGGGCCGGCGCCAGCGCAGCAGTCGTGATCGTGGGTATTGCGGGCGCCGGATTCACTGTCAGTCCGAACTCCCTGGAGTCGCTTCCAGCCGTGTTCATCGCCGTGACGGTGAACGTGAAAGTGCCTGCGCTCGCAGGCGTCCCGTCCAGAACCCCCGTAGACGAAGACAGGCTCAGTCCCGCGGGCAGCGCCCCGGCAGTCAGGCCCCAACTGATGGGCTTGGGGCCCGCAGCCGTCAATTCCCGCGTGTACGCTTCCCCGGCCTGCCCCGGGTGCAATGAAGTCGTCCTGATCGCTACCGTCGCGTTTTCCCGGCGCGAGGGAGTCCAGTCGCCTGCAGAAACATTGGGCATCGAGAAGGCGGAAAGCAATGCGGAATTGAGGTCGCCGGACAACGGATATCGAGCATCGCCGGCTTCTGCTGCCAGGTACTCATCGGGTATGCCATCCGACATCACGCCGCCCAAGCCGCTCGACCGGATGAAGTCCGAGATTGCGCGCAGCCGCGCGGGCCCTGGGTAGGTGACGAACGCGTCTTGGGAACAGCTTCCCCCCACAAAACGGACGTACTGCGTCTGCCGCGTGTCATCCCAAGCGACCGTTCCGGATTTCCAAAACTTGGAGTTCACCAGGTCTTTGTAGGGGATGAAACGGCGGGAGAGCCGGCTGATGGGGATCTGAGAGGGATCTGTCACACCCATAGTGCCCGCCGAATCCAGGCAACCCTGGGCGATGACTCCGCGGAACGGAATGCTCAGCCCTAGCTTCCCTGTAGGAATCGCGCTCCTACGGATTGCCAAGGATAATGCGCCGAACGCATTATCCTGTCCGCCGGTTTGCGGAATAGATCCCAGGCTGGGCCCAACAGCAGTCAACGCAGTCACGTCCAGCGAGTCCCAATCGTAATCAGTGAGGTTAATCTGTTCAAGCTGCTCGTGCAGCTGTTCCGCCGCGTACATGTCGCTTAGCCGGATCGCAACGGTGAGAATCGCTCCCGGCATGGCGCGCCGGAGGCGGCTGATCAGATCTGCATACTGGATGGGGACGATGTTGTGTTTCCACTCGAGGTTAACGCCGTCGTAGTTGTTTCGTTCGACAAACCCGCCAATCGCAAGGGCGAACCGGGAGATATTCTGGGGTTCGGTGCAAGCATTGATCGCCTCGGGGTCTCGATCATCCGAAATGCCGACGAGGGCCTTTACGCCTGCGGCATGCGCGGCATCGACAAATCCGTCTACGCTGCCGCCGCTGAGCTGTGCCGAGGTCGTATCAAGACTGCAAATGCCGTCAACAAACCTGGGGGTCAGCGCCTGGTGAACCACGTGCGTGTACTCGGACCACGGTATCGATGCAGTTGTCTGCGCCCCGCTGAAACGCGGATTGAAGTATCCCGTTCGCCACTGTGAGGAAGCCGGCAAGACTAGGGCAAACACGCCCAGTAACACTCTTCCCCAATGAGGACGCCCGCCTGAACTCAGCCCACCCGGAATCAAGATCTCGCCTCCAAAACGAACACTGAAAAGGGGGCCGCCCCAGGCACTTCCGCCGATAAACAGGGAACCGAACGCATCTACACCCGGCGCCTGTTTGAAGAAGACGGTTAGCCTTGGCCCGTACCGTTGTTATCGGCCAATCCGCGCGGGAAGAATAGGTCCACAATGGTTAGCCGCTTTCTGCTCTTTCAGGTGAAAGCCGGCTTCGACGAATCAAAGTGAGGCGAGGGCGCCAGTCGCATTGTGATGGCCGAACTTGAGGCCCGCAGCAAGCTGCCGGCGCCGCCGAAAAGGTCCTGAGGAATCGCTGCAATTCTGGCTTGATATCGAGGCAGCCGCCGGCATCATGATCGTCACCGGCACTGTGTCGGCACGCACGAACCGGCCCGTGCGGGATGACGTTGCCATGACCGACGAGATCACCATTATGGGGAAGGTCCTGCCCGGCATGGGTGCTCTGTGCTTCAAGAGGACCAGTTGAGACGGGCGTGGCATTCTTCCGTTGGCCCGCTCCCTAATTAATACCGCCAGGCGGTTCCGTATGAAGATCGATGGGCTTACAGCGCGGTCTACCGCCGCGGCCATCTGTTCCGCTCTGGTTATCACCGGTTCAATGCTCGCGCAGGCAACCTTTGGGCGGCAGAATCCATCTGGCGCGGAACTCATCGCCGGGGAGCGGCCTGCCGTGCAGGAAGCCCTGTATCACATCGCAACCGAGAGAGGCCAGGTAGGCCTGCTGCTCTTCGGTCTCCACGCCCTCGGCTACGAGCGACTTGCCCATGCCGCGCGCCATCGAAACGATGGTCTCGACCACCGGGGAGCGGTCGCCGGCGCGAACGATCTGACGCACAAACGAGGCATCGATCTTGATCACGTCCACCGGCATGCACTGCAACTGGGAAAGCGAAGAATACCCCGTGCCGAAATCGTCCACCGCCAGGGATATGCCCAGCGACTTCAGCTCCCGCAATCTCGCGGCGGCCTGCTCGGCGTCTCCCACTAGGACGCTCTCGGTGAGTTCGAGCTCCAGCGATTCCGGCGGAACGCCCGATTCCTTCAGCGCGGATTTCACGGTTTCGAGAAACCCGCCCTGGTTGAGTTGGACGGCTGAAACATTCACGGCCATGTGCGCCCCGGAACCGAGGCGGCGCCACTCAGCCAGTTCGAGGCAGGCCTGACGCAGCACCCATTCTCCGATGGGCACGATCAACCCCGTCTGCTCCGCCATGGGGATGAACGTAGCGGGCGAGACGCGGCCGATCGCGGGGTGGTCCCACCGCACCAGCGCTTCCGCGCCGGCAATCATCCGGCTGGCCGCGGCGACCTTGGGCTGGAAGGCAAGGCTCAGTTCGGCGCGTTTGAGCGCGCGCCCCAAAGCGCTCTCCAGGCGAGCCTTGTGCAGCGCCGAACCGTCCCGTTCGGGAAGATAGCCTCGAACGCAGTTGCGCCCCACCTGCTTGGCGCGCTGGAGCGCGGCCTCCGCGCAACGCTGTAGCGCCAGCGGTTCGGAGGCCTGATCGGGGTAGAGCGCGCACCCGAAGCTGGCGGTGACGGTCAGTTCGTGCCCGCCCACCTCAATGGGAGCGGCCAGACGCTCGCGGATGCGTTCCGCCGCGCCGAGAGCCGCCTCCAGGTCGCATTGGCCGGGCAGGACCGCGCTGAACTCGTCGCCGCCCGTGTGCGCAAGCGTGTCTCCCGGGCGCAGCCCACCCTCCATGCGGCGGGCGGCTTGTTCCAGCAACAGGTCGCCTACTCCGCGCCCCAACAGATCGTTGATCACGCGAAAGCGGTCGATACCGATGCGGAGCAACGCCACGCCGCTTCGGGAGTCATCGGCGCCCGCGACGGCCTGCGCCAGCTTTTCCTCAAGCAGCCAGCGGTTCGGCAGCAACGTGACGCTATCGTGATGGGCGTGATGAATCAGGTCGGCCATCATGTGGCGTTGCTCGATGGCGATCGCCGCCAGACGCGCCGCAAACCGCAGACCGTCCGGATCCACGCAGTCCGGCGATTCGCCGTGCTCGACAAAAGCCGTCACCTCACCCAGGAGCTCTCCGATTTCGGTCACGATGGGTTCAGTGCGGCAGCCGCGCATCCCGGCCGCGAGCGCCGCGAGCGTCCATGTGCCGGCTGACGGTAAAGCCGCAAAGTCGATGTAGCCCGAAAGGAACTGCCCCCACGGGGGAACGGAGCCGCCGTCGCCGGCGTTCAACAAGCACGCCATGGCCCGCGGGACGCCCTCCGCCGCCACGCAGCCGAGCTTGCCGCCGCGCGGCGCAACGATGGCGCAATGGCGCAGTGCGTAAGCCTCCGCGGCAAACCGCAAAATTTCGCCCAGCGCTTCCTCCGGGTCCCCATTGCGGGCAAATAGCTCCAGAATGCGCCACGAGCGGTGGCTTTGCGGCCGCAGATCCAGTAGCGCCCCGTTCTCCGTTAGCGGTTTCATGTGGCCAGGAAAGCGTCAACGCATCCGGGTATATCTTCGCGGCGCGTCTCGGGCGGAACCACATACCAGCGGCACGGACTGCGAAGCACCGCCACCCGGCCTCCCACGTCAAGATCGGACGTGCGCGGCATGGTGTCGAAGCGGCCGCGGATATCGCATTCCACCACCTCGGCCGGGCGCTCGTCGAAAACCTCCGCCACGAGGGCGCTTTCGCTCCAGCGGTAGATCTGTTTTGACGCCGGCAGCCGGCCCGAGAGCTCAGTCACGAATCCGGCGACGTATTTCTCGCCGATACCCGTTCCGTAGCGCGATTTGATGTCGGGCTGCCTCTCCATGAGGACCACGAGCAGAAATGCAAGCCGGTCAATCCCGGCGATGCGCCGCTCGAATTCCGGCCGGCCCGGCAGACCACCGCGCGCAAGGGCCAACGATTCCTGCGCCCGCCTGACCTCGCTTTCGATCGCCGCCCTGGTGACGCCGAAATCCCGCCGCTCGGCTTCGGCCGCGTTGCGAACCGAATCGACGCATAAGCGGAGCCGGTCTTTCAACGACGCCATATCCGTAATCTGCGAGGCGGACCGGATTTCGCCCTCAATCGATTTCAACCGGTCGAGCGAGCGATCGTTGCCGCGCGAGAGCGCCTCGATGGTTTGTTGCAGCACCGCCACCATCTTCTGAAGGTCGAGCTTCTCACGGTGTTCCAACTCTTGTTTCTCGCGCCGGGAACCCGCCAGGATCTGCGAAACTTCCGCGCCGAGTTGCGCGATCTCGTCGGGGCTCTCCGCCGTTTCGACGCGCTGCTGGAACTCAGGCGCCGCGGAGGCAAAGGGCTCGTTATCGATGCGCGCCTGCTCTCCGATTTCGCCGAGCAACCCCAGTGATAGCGAAACGAGGGAGGCGTGGAACCCATCCACCGGATCGGCTACGCGCTCCCCGGATTCGCCTCGCATATTTAGATATTTGCGAATCGAGATCATGTCGATCTCCTCATCGATTGCGGCGGCCATACCAGCGCAGCCCGGCAGCGACAGCCGTTCCCTGCGGTTGATACGGCGGTTTCCGTTCAGGCGCAGGCGCCTTTCCGGCCGGCGGGGAAGCGGAGTTTGCGCGCGGCGCGGCAGCCGGCAGCGCTTCCGCCGATTGCGGGGGTTCCGCGGCGGGGGCGGCGCGGTCTTCACGTTGGATCGCCGCGCCGGCGAGCGGCTCGGGGACCCGAGGCGTTTCGGCCGCTTGCGGAGATCGCACGGCAGCTCGGGCGGCGCGCTCCTCCCGGGCGCGGTTGTCGCTGTACGTGGCGGCGCCGGGCGCGGGAACCGGCCGCGCTTCGGCCGGGCGCGGGGGTTCCGCGGCGGCGCGGGCGGCGCGCTCTTCGCAGGCGCGCTTGTCGCGGTACATGGCGGCGTCGGCGCGTTCCACCAGCGTGCGCAGCGTATCGCCCTCCTGCCAGAGAGCCGTCCCGACCGCCGCGCTCACCGCCACCTTCCGGGTCGCATCCCCATCCCGGATGGCGTAGTTTCCAAATAGCCAATTGGAAATGCGCGCCACATTGCCCTGGAAATCCTGCGGGCCGCCGTCCATCACCACGACGAACTCATCACCGCCCCACCGGCCAACCGTATCGGTGGCTCGAAGCACGGACTTCAGCTCCGCGCCGATTTGCTTGAGAAGATCGTCGCCCGCCAGGTGCCCGCAGGTGTCGTTCAGTTGCTTGAACCCGTTCAGATCCATCAGCAGGACGGCGAATTCCTTCTTCCGTTCGATGCGGCGCACGATGGCGGCTTCGACGCGCCTGCGGTTGTAGAGTCCGGTAAGCGGGTCCTGGCCCGCAAGACGCTCCGCGTCATCCAGCCGCGTTTGATAGACCACCAGGTCTTTGCGCAGGCGCGCCAGCGATTTCTGGCTCTCCTCGGCCATGGTCTCCGCGCAGGATTTCAGATCGATCGCGCTCTTCATCAACGAATCGCGGATGGTGGCCAAATCGTGCAGGTCGGCCATAGCTTCCAGGCGGCCCGTGAATTCCCCAATACGGTTGGAATAGCGCTGATCGCGCTCGCCGGTCAAATCCGCCGTGGCCGCCAGAATCATCATCAGCTCTTTGACTTCCACGGCGCGCTGTTTCAGGTAGTCAGCCGATTCGCTGCCCCACTTGGCAAGTTCGGCTTCCACCTTCTGCGCGGTTTCTTCCACCGCTTCCGGCGTGGACTCGGGAGAGAGCGCCGACTGAAGGAGCAAGAGATTCTGTTGCAGCGTGGAGCCCACCGGAGGGCAGGCCTGCACTCCGCTCTCCCCTATCGCGCCGAGCACCGAACGGTAGGACGCCAGCGCCGAGTCATGGCGGCGCCCCGCATCCCGGTCAATATAGCTTCTGATCGAGATCATTCACCTCACTCATCGGCAATATTGCCGGAAAGCCGGAGGCTGATGAAGGGAAAGTGAGTGGCAGCGCGTGGACGGCGGGTGGGCCGGTGCTTCGCCCAATGTGGATAATTTAGATCCGTAATGAATCGTACGGTTCTGCGTTGGCGCTAGAGGCACCCGCTGATACAATTTTGAAAATCTATATGCGTTCCTCCTGAACGCAACATTTTGAACCACTTGGAGATGATTCTGGTGCGGATACTGTCAAACTTGGCGATGGTGTTGGCCCTGGCGGGGAGCGCCACCGCGGGAACCCTGATCCACGAATACACCTTCAGCAACGACGGTTTCGTCATCGATTCCGCCGGGACGGAAAACGGGGCGCTGAATTTCGGCGCGGCGGTGTCGGGCAGCGTGCTGATTCTGGCAGGCGATCCCCAGTTCGTTGGGTTTGGGGTACATCTGGTTCCCACAGGCGGTAGCTACACCGTCTCCGTGGACTATAAGCCGGATTTCACGGTGCAACCGGGCATCACCGAGTTGATCGCGCAGGGCTCCTCCGGCGGTCCCGGGTTCTACATAGGCGGCGACGGCGGCTACAATTTCCGGGTCACGGATTCGTGGCCGTATCCCTTCGGCGCTTATCCCACCAATGCGGGCTGGCACCGGGTGACGCTGGTGGTGGATTCCGCGCTCAACCAATCCCGCTTCTATAGGGACGGCGTGCTCAGCGATACGCTGGGCCTCGCGATTGCGACGACGAGCGGCGGCTCGAACACCTTCCTCGGCAAGCAGTTCGGCGCCTACACCGAGTACTTCACCGGACAGATGGACAACCTGCGGATCTGGTCCGGCGCTCTCTCGGGAACCGAGGTCGCGAATATGGATTCCATGGGAGGAGAGGTACCCGAGCCCTCCACCATATTGCTGACTCTGGCCGGAGGCGCAATTCTGGCGCTGCGCCGCCGGTTCTCGAAGCCCTCCGCGCCGCAGGCTTGAGGCGGGAAGCGTTTCGACCCCGGGTTGTCCCACATCCCTCGCCGGCGGGAATTACCGGAAAACTGCTCGAAGCAGAGCGGGGATTGGACGCAATCGCGGCCTTCAGGTGATCTCCTGCGGAGAATAACTGGCACATTCTCCGCATAATATGCGGAGAACTTACATTCACGGGCATGAACCGACGTCCCGGTTGGCTGGCCGGGTACGTTCTCTATGGCCGTGCTCCTGGCGCGGCTGCCGGTCCGACTCCGCTCGCGGGGCCTTAGCGGCGTGCAGACACAACCGCCTGTAGCGGGAAAACGTCCGGTCCCCGAACAGCCCGGAGCAAGTGATTACCGCTGCGACACCTGCGGCGCGAAGACGAATTCCACGTTGTCTCCAACCTTATGCCGGCCCGTATAACCCTGCTCCCGGAGGAATCCTTCCACCTGCGCCACGCTGGTTCCCATCTCGCGTAACTGGTGATCCACAAGCTCGACCAACAGGATCGGATGGAACTCGGCCAGCGTCTCCCTGGCTCCGCGCAATACCAGGTACTCGGCGCCCTCCACGTCAACCTTAATCACGTCCACGCGCGCTACCCCCGACTCCCGAATGATGTCATCCAGCGGACGCGCCCGCACCTTGTAGGCGCGCTGCGCTTCGCCGGCCTGGGATGCATTCGTTTTCGATAGCGAACTCTCCCCCGTATTCGCCGCGGGCGCGGCGTATAGGTCCAGCACGGATTCCGAGTCCGAACAGGCCACCGGAGCCACCGTGATCGCTTTGGCACCGCTGGCACGGATGTTCCCTTCCAATTTGGTTACCGTTTCGGGGTTCGGTTCGACCGCGATAACGCGTCCGCGCGGCCCGACGACTGCCGCCGCCTTCAGCGAGTAGTAGCCGATTTGAGCGCCCACATCCACAAAGGTTGACCCGCTTGCAAGGTGCTCTCGCATGGCCTGCCAGCTGGCGGGCTCCCAGTCCCCATTCAGCAGAATGGTGCGGGAGACATAATCGTCCGGGTCCAGGCGCATCCTGACCTGCGGCTCCACTTGATACCATACCGGAGCCCCAGGCAGTACGGCCGGCAGCAAGACCGTGGGCGCGTTCTTGCCGTAATCGAAGGGCCAATGCGCCAACCAAGCCCGTTGCACCGCGAAGTATGCCTGAGTGCGCGACTCCGGACCCGCCACCAGTCTCGGCGTATACATCGCCGCGGCCAGGATAATAGGCGCCGCCAGCCACAAGTACCGCTTCTTCATGGAAACTCCCTAGTCCATTTCACTTCGACGCCCCTGGGGACGGCAAGATCGCTTTTGTTATCGTGGGACTGTAACCTGGGGTAACGCAGCTCTCAGCCGGCGTGGCCGGCCGCTACAACTCCGCCCACGTTGCATACAGGGCCTCCACCTGGGCTTCGGCAACTTGCAGGCGGGTGTGCCAAGCCGAGACAGTGGATTGCGACGGGAAACATCCGTCCCAAGATCATCCCTCCGGGAATAGCCCCTGCGGGTTGCTGGGTGCACGTCCGGCCGTTTAGCAGGCAGTAAGTGCAGGCCGGATGTGACTCCAGGCGCTGTTTTAGACTTTCCGCAAACGGCGCTATCTGAGCTAAGTGCCGCTAAGTGTATGTGCCGCAAGCCTATACAGCAACTTCGCTTCGAGGACGGCCAGCAAAGTGCGTAGTTTCAGGTATGTCCCGAACTGAAGCACTCCCGGCGACCGGCCGCCTCCCGGCTCAAAAGAGGGCCGCGACAATGAGATTCGTCCCGCGCATTTGGGCGCTTCTGCCCGCGGTGCTGGTTTGCTTCGCTGCTCTCGCGCTGGCGCAATCGGGCACTACGCGAATTGAACAGAACGACCCCAGCATCGCTTACACGGGCAATTGGTACACCAATGGCGCCTCGCCCCATAGCGGCGGGGACTCGTTCCTTACCAATGAAAAAGGCGCGCGCGCCGCGATCACCTTCAATGGCACTGGCATCACCTGGATCGGCGTTCTTGACCAGTATTCCGGGTTCGCCCAGGTTTATCTGGATGGGACGCTGAATACCATCGACACGTATGCCGCGAACACAAAATACCAGCAGGCATTGTTCACCGCCCATGGCCTGGCTCCCGGTCCGCACACTCTGTCTATCGAGGTCCTTCACGTCCGCGACGGCATCACGGCCGGATCATGGGTGTGGATTGACGGGTTCGATATCGAGAACGGCTTCGGCGTACCCGGAGGCATCACCGCCTCGGGCGGGCGCGTGGAACAAAACGACGCATCGGTGAGCTATACCGGGACCTGGTTCTTGAATACGAACCCGATGCAGAGCGCCGGCACGGCCGTGCTGGCGACGGCTGGAGGCTCCAGCGCAACAGTCGCGTTCACCGGGACGGGGATTCGGTGGATCGCTTATCGTGACGCGTGGTCGGGAACCGCAAACGTGTACGTGGACGGCATCATGAAAACAACGGTTGACGCCTATGCGCCGATCGACCAGCCGCAGTCCACCGGATATGACATCGGCGGTTTGGCTTCCGGGAAGCACACGCTGAAGGTCGAAGTTACCGGAGCGCACAACGCGCAGTCGGGTGGCTCGTGGATCTGGATGGATGCCTTCGATGTTCGGTAACCGCTGAGTACGATTTGTCACCGCCCCGTGTGGGTTCTTCCAGGAAAGGACCCACACGGGAATTGGTTAATAGGCTGGTCCACAAGTATTCCGTAGGCCCACCGTAGGACGGCATGGTTCCTCGGCTGTCTGGCGAAATAGACGCTTGGGACTGGTTCTCGCTAACGTCTCAGCCCTGGTGATTTAGCAGCAAGCCCCCGAAATAGCCCGAAGGGCTCAAGATTTGCGTGAATCGGGCCTCAAAGGGCATAAAATGATGCTTTAAGTCAGATAGTGCAGGGGGAGGGCCAATGACGTTACCCGAGCGAGTGATCGCCAGTCGGCTGTGGGCGCGTGTCTCCAATCATTCGGCGTATGAACAGACGTTGGGTGCGATGCGAGAACTGGCCCAGGCCCTCGGTCGACAGGTAGAACGGTCGGTTCCCGACTACACCGATCACTCCGTAACGCACATGGACGCATTGTGGTCGGTTGCAGACGAGGTCCTTTCAGAAGCCGAAACGGCGCAGATGACCCCTCAGGAAGCATTTGTGTTAGGGGCTTCGTTCTATGTTCACGATCTTGGCATGGCATTTGCCGCCACTGAGCCAGGAGCCAACGAGATCAGGCGGAATGAAGTCTACCGGGCAGAGGCGACACAGCTTAGACGGAATCCCGGAATTGCCCCGGAGCGAGTGGACCTACTTGCGCTGAGGTCCGCAACGCGGGAACTGCATGCGTCAAAGGCAACCGATTTAGTGCTCAAGCCCCTTCCTGGCATTGATAGGTATTTGATCGAGAACACGGAAACACGAAGCAGCTGGGGACACATGATAGGGCAGGTGGCTGCTAGCCACCATTGGGATCTCAACGAAGTCCATCGCCGACTTGGCGTGCGTAACAGTGTTCCTACGGCGGACCGGGGCTCCGTGGACTTAGGCTACGTGGCTTGCATACTCAGAATCTGCGACTATGCCCATATAAATAGGGAGCGCGCGTCGGATCTCGAACGAGGGCTTAGATCTGAGATAGGCATGGATAGTCTCGTACATTGGAACGCACAGGCGAGAATAACGGGTCCCACGCGCGAGGCCGACGAGCTTGTTTACGGTTGCACAACGCCAATCGAGGATGTCGATGCATGGTGGCAGTTCTTCGATATGGCTGCGAAGCTGGACGCAGAAGTAGCCAGTGTTCGGGAGTACTTGCGGGGAAGGGCGGCGTCAGCGGCAAGGTTTTGCCTCCGCGGTGTAAAGGGAACGGAACTGCCTCAGACGTTTGCTAATTATGTACAGATGGCGGGCGGAACTGCGCCCATCGACATTAGGGTCCAACCACACTCCATGGAGCGGGTTGTCGAGATGCTCGGCGGCAAGCATATCTACGGTGCGGACCAGTTGGCCCCCATTCGCGAGCTAATACAGAACGCGCGTGATGCAATACTGTTGCGCCAAGCCAATCAGCGAGCCAACAACCAGGAAGAAAGGCAGGGACAAATTGTAATAAGCCTGGAAGACGTCGACGGAGCTACGATGTTGACGGTTCATGACAACGGCGTTGGGATGCTTCGTAGCGTTGTTACGCGTCACTTGATAGGAGTCGGCTCGGATTTCTGGCATTCGGCGGAGTTCTATCGAGATTTTGGGAAGGCTCTTGACGCTGGTTTCCACCCAATCGGAAAATTCGGCGTAGGCTTCCTGTCGGTGTTTATGCTCGGCGACCGCGTCGAGGTAGAAACAGAGGCGGCCGGCGGCACGCATGTCATATTGCGCCTCCGTGGCATTGGCCGAAGAGGCGAACTTTCGGAGACTCCGGCAGTTGGTGAAATTGGGACGAAGGTACGAATCGTCTTGAGACCGGAAATGGTCCCGCTCTTAAGCAACCTTGAAGCGGTAGTTCGCGCCAGAGCCCCGATGTTGCCGATTCCCATTCTGGTTCGGAGCAAGGGGGCAGCGTCCTCCGTAAGAATGGAGACAATCACGCCGGGGTGGTGGAAGCACGTAGAGTTGGATGCGCTGATAGACTTCGTGCGCACATGGCGATGGATAGCGTTTCTTGGCGCACTACCTTCAAAGAAGATCAGGTCTGAGCTCGAACGCTACTCATCGTATTCCGCCCTTGGCCGAGCCGGAAAATTCGACTTGTTTGGCTGGCCGGGGTCCTCTCCTCAACTGCGTGATGATTTCAACCGTGTTGTGAGCTCGGGAGGAACCGGCGAATTTGGAGTACTCCGGTGCTCCGAAGGTATCGCAGTTGATGTGGTGCCCGCGTATGACATGTCAGGCATTTCCGAAGTTGGTGAACTTGATTTGCCCGTCTCGCGAAATGAACCCCTAGAGCCGCGATGGCCTTACGCACGCCCTCGCAAGATGGACCCTGATGATCCAATCGTTGCACAGGCGGACGCCTTGCGGAATCGGCTAGTCGCGGGAATATACCCTGACGTTATCGCGAAGCTAAACGAACTGGAGCGTTATGGAATGCTGCCAGCCCGAATGGAATTTCTGCGCGGCATAGCCCGGATCTATGGGAATACTGTGCTGATTGAAAGCGGGTTGCGCTGGATACCAGTCGTTCAGCCGCCCGGAAACCTCGTCCACCACTCCGCAGCCGAGTTGGCCGAACAACTGCGGCAGCATCGCCGAGTAGGCGTTTTCTCAGGAATTGGTCCTGGGGGAGCGTACGCTGTAGCTGCCAGGTATTTGCGGGCAACGGAATTGGGACATATGCTCGTGATCGCGTTTCGTCTGGAGGAGGTCCAAGCTGATTATAGTGACAAGGACCGACTAAAGATTGCGGGTAAGTCAAATCCGCTCGACGGACCGCTTGAGAAAGTCCTGGGTGAGTTCAAAGAGGGACCTGTAGAACTGACCTTTCTTTCAAGCACGATAGAAATCCTGGCTGGGGCTTGGTCAATACCCAAGAAGTCCATAACAGACCAGCAGTGGCGGTTCGATTTCGAGAGCAACATTCTATGGGCAGATTTGAGAGCTACGCCGGTTGGCGAGCAGATGACGCCCTAGCCCTTCGCTTATTCCCGACTCGGGCTTCTACCGCTCCAGCTCGGCCCACCGCGCGTACAGCGCGTCTACCTTGGCTTCGGCGGCTTGCAGGCGCTCGTGGCATGAGACCAGGCGGGGGCCGTCGGAGACTACTTCGGGGGATTGCATCTCGGCGCGGATGGCGTCGGCTTCGGCTTCGGCTTCGAGGATTCGCGCTTCAATGCCGTCCAGTTCGCGGGCGTCCAGGTAGGAGAGCTTCTTCTTGCCGGGTATGGCTTCGAGTTTGGGCGGCGGCGCGGGCTTCTTTTCGGGCTTGGGGTCTTTCTTGAGAAGCTGCTCCTGCTCCCATTGCCAGTAGTCGGCGTAGAGGCCCCAGGCGCCTTTGCCATCAAGGCCCAGGACTCCGGTGGAGACGCGGTCTAGCAGGTAGCGGTCGTGCGTTACCAGGACCAGGGCGCCGGGGAAATCGGTGAGGCTATCTTCGAGGACTTCGAGCGTGGGGATGTCGAGGTCGTTGGTGGGCTCGTCCATCAGCAGCAGATCGGCGGGCTGGAGCATGAGGCGCGCGATCAGGACGCGGGCCTGTTCGCCGCCGGAGAGGCTCGCAATGGGCCGATCGAGCTGGTCGGCGTCGAAAAGGAAACGCTTGGCCCAGCCTACGATGTGGATGGGCTGATCGCGGAAGATCACGGTATCGCCGCGGCCGCCCAAGCCCTCGCGCAACGTCTGCGTTTGGTCGAGATTCTCGCGGGTTTGATCGAAATAGACGATGCGCAGGTTGGGGGCGCGCTCGACGGAGCCTTTGTCGGGGGTGAGTTCGCCGGCGAGAATGCGCAGCAGCGTCGTTTTGCCTGTTCCGTTCAGGCCGAGCAGGCCGAGGCGGGTGCCGGGCGTGAGGACGAATGACAGGTCGCGGAACAGGGCGCGGCCACCGAGTTCCTTTGCGACTCCTTCCACGGTGAGCAGGCGCTTGGTGCGGCGGTCGGTGGCCATGAAGTCGATTTGCGCCACGCCCTTGGGCGCGCGGCTTTCGAGATCGGACAGTTCGCGGATGAGGCGGCCGGCCTGATCCGTGCGGGCGCGCGACTTGCCCGTGCGGGCCTTGGCTCCACGGCGGAGCCATTCGATCTCGCGGCGGACCTTATTGGCAAGTGACTCCTGGCGGTTGGCCTGGGCGGCGAGAAACTCCTCCTTCTTTTCGAGGAAGCGGCTGTAGGCGCCCTCGACGCGGAAGATGCCGTTGGGGTAGGAGCGGTCGAGCTCGGCCATGTCGTTGACCACGTTATCGAGGAAGTAGCGGTCGTGGCTGACGACGATGCTGGCGAAGGTGGATTCGGTGAGCAGCTTTTCGAGCCAGAGAATGCCTTCGATATCGAGGTGATTGGTGGGCTCGTCGAGGAACAGCAGATCGGGCTGCGCGGCAATTTCGCGGGCGATGGCGAGGCGGCGCTTCCATCCGCCGGAGAGGGTTTCGGTGCGGACGGAGCCGTCGGTGAAACCGGCGCGGCCCAGGGCGAGGTTGAGGCGGCCGGCGCGTTCGACGTCGTCCAGGTGCTCATCGACGATGGCGTCGGCGATCACCTCGGCGGCCGTCTTGCCTTCGGGGAAGACGGCGTCCTGGGGGACGTAGCCAATGCGCGTCTTGCGGCGCATGGAAATGGAGCCGGAATCGGACTCCAGGCGGCCGGAAAGAATCTTGAGCAGCGTGGATTTTCCGGAGCCGTTGCGGCCGATCAGGCCGAGCCGCTCGCCTTCGGAAATGCCGAGGGAAATGTTCTCAAACAGCGCGCGCGAGCCGAAGCTCTTCGAAAGCCCCGCGCAGCTTTCCAGAATTGCCATGTTTTGTTTAGATTACGGCGCTTGCTCTTAGGGCCGGCGCAGGTGGCCGCGCAGGGTTAACCGCGGGACGAAACGAACCCAATCCGCATTTGCAGCGTTCCCTGCCCCCGAGCCTAGTGTAACGCGGAGGCCGGCCGGGTTCCGGACGGCGAGGTTCTACTATAGAGCTAATGACCGAGCCTAAACTTCTGCGCGCCTCCGATTCGGCGCTCGTGGTGATCGATATTCAGGAACGCCTGGCGTCTGCCATGCCGGCGCGGGAAACCGTGGTGCGCGCAACCGGCATTCTGCTGGAGGCGGCGGCGCGGCTGGATATTCCCGTGCTGGTTACAGAGCAATATTCCAAGGGGCTGGGCGGCACGGCGCCGGAGCTTTGCGCGAAGCTGCCGGAGGGCGCGGTGCGGATCGAGAAGACCTCATTTTCGGCGTGCGCCGCGCTGCCGCTGACGCGTCCGCAGGTGGTGCTCACCGGAATGGAGGCGCATGTTTGCGTGCTGCAAACGGCGCTCGAATTGGCGGCGGGGCGCGAGGTGTTCGTAGTGGCGGACGCGGTCTGTTCGCGGACGGAAGCCAACTACGAGAATGCGCTTGCCCGGCTGCGCGCGGCGGGCGTGACGGTTACGAACACCGAATCGGTGATCTTCGAGTGGGTGCGGGATGCGGCGCACGAGCAGTTCCGGTATCTTTCGAAGTTGATTCGCTGAGCGGATTGAAGGGCGGGCGCGGATGGTCGGGTGAAGACGCCGGTGCAGTGTTCGGGGGGAGCCGTTGGCGTAGGGGCGGCTTTGTGCACCGCTTACTTGCCTGCGCGGCTCGGATTCGGGATTCGCGCGTCAGCGGGCGGTTTCTCTGGTGTGCCGGAGTTGATGGGGCGGGCTATCCAGCCCGCGGACCCGCTTTCCAGCGGGTCCCGCCGCCTGGAGGGCCCGCAGCCAGGATTGGCTGCCCCACAAAACCGGCGGATTCTCGCTAGCGCTGCTTTGCGCTTTCGAGGCAGGCGCAGGTTTTCGGCTTGCTCACCGGCTCGAACTCGGGCAGGGGCAGGAAAGGGCCGTCGATGCAGGTCAGGGCGCCGGAGGGGCTGGCGCACTTGCCGCAGATGCCTACGCCGCAACTGGTCATGTACTCGATTGACCCGAAAATCTGATCGCCGGGGACGAGCTGGCTTTGAACGTCGAAGCAGGCCCTCACCATCGGCCCGGGGCCGCAGTTGATGAAGATCAGATCTTGCGGCGGGCGTTGGGTGAGCATGGGGACCAACGCCGCAAGCGCCTGGTGTACGTAGCCGGAAAAGCCAGTGCTGCCGTTGTCGGTGGCGAGGTGTACGGGGCCGAGCGCGCGGAACTCGTCGAGGCCGTAAAGGCCATCGCACGAGCGGGCGCCGAGGACAAAGGCCAGGTGGTTATCGGGCTGATATTGATGGGCGATTTCGAGCAGAGATGCGGTGCCTGTGCCGCCTCCCAGCATGACGATTGTCTTGTTTTGCTGCGGCGGCAGGGGCTTGCCATAGGGTCCCCGGAGGAAGATCTTCGAGCCAACTTCCAGGTTCCAGAGTTGCTCCGTGAAGATTCCGACCTTGCGCACTATTACCGAGCGCTCGGCCGCGGAGAATATCGCGAAAGGCTTTTCGCCCACTTCGGGCAACATGAGGAAGAAGAACTTGCCGCCGAGAACGCCGGGAGCATACGCGGCCGGCAACTCCGCGAACGTGATTTTGAAAAGGCCTTCGGAGAGTTCCTGCTTCGATTCGAGCGTTGTGGCGAAGTATTCCAGGCGCGGCTTGCCGGTTGAAAGTTGGGGCGTGGGCTCGCCCGACGCGGCGGCGATAACGCCGGATTGAAGCTGAGCGAAATATTCCGCGTACTGCGCGCTATCGAGCCAGGCGGTGGCGCTGCCTACGCCGAACATGTCGGCGCCGACGCTGGCGTATTCCTGAACGTGCGCGGGCGTTCCGATGCCGCCCATGCCGATGATCGGCGTGTCTGGTCCCAAGGCGGCGCGGAGCTGCATGACGGCGCGGACGCCGAGGGGGCGGATGGCGTCTCCCGAAAGGCCGCCCAGGCCATTGCGCAGCACCGGGAAGTCGCCCAATTTCACCAGCGCTGGGCCGATGGTGTTCGTCATGGTGATGCCGGCGGCGCCTTCGGCTATCACGGCCTTGGCTGCTCCGGCAAGGTCCGGGAGAATCGCCGAAAACTTGACGAAGACCGGAACGTCCACTGCGGCTACCACGGCGCGGGTGATGTCGCAAAGCAGGGCGCGGTCGGCCCCCACTTCGGCGCCATAGCCCTTGGCGTGGGGGCAGGACATGTTCAGTTCGAAGCCATCGGCAACGGGGGCGAGGATGCGCGCGGCTTCCACGAAATCGGAAACCGAGCCGCCGAATATGGAGACCAGGAGGAACTTGTCGGCGGGGATCTCAATGGTTTCGAGTTCGGCGCGGAACGCGGCAGCGCCGGGATTGGTGAGGCCCACGGCGTTGATATAGCTGCCTTCCGCGTACTGGGCGAGAATGGGCTCGCGGTATCCGGCTCTGGGCAGCAGGCTGATGCTCTTGGTGGTGATGACGCCGATAGACGGGACTTCCCGAAAACATCTGGCGATGGTGCTGGCGTGCGTGCAGCGAATCCCTGAGGGGACCACGAATCTGCCGCTGACTTCTTTCCCGCCGAGCCGGTATGGCGCCTCAAACCACTCTCGCGTCCTGTTCAAAACGTGTCCTCTCTAACCCGCAACTTTAATGGTAAATGATCGGCCGGTATTGGTGGCGCGGAGAGCTTATTCGCCGGAGTGTACCGCGAAGGCGATGGGCCTCACGATGAGTTCTTCCACCAGAGTGTAGACCGCGTGATGCTGGGCGCGGTCGCGGTCGCCGTCCACGGAGGATGTGGTGACGACAACCAGATCGAGCGCGGGGAGCACGAAGATGTACTGGCCACCGGAGCCCCAGGCGAAATAGACGGGGGTATCGGCCATGGCGCCGATCCACCAGCCGTAGCCGTAAAGCTCTTCGCTGATGGGGGAGCGGCCGCGCGGAACGAATGAGGCATCCACCCATGAGGCGGGGATGACCTGCTTCCCATTTACCGCGCCGCGGGCGGCGTAAAGTTCGCCGAACCGAACCATCTGGCGGGGCGTCATCGACATTTCATTGCCGCCGAAGTAGATGCCCTGCGGGTCGCGGGTCCATTTGGCCAGCGTGATGCCGAGCGGCTTCGCCAGGGCCTCCTGCGCGAAAGTCCAGGTGTCTTTGCCGGTGGCTTTGGCGAGAATCGCCGATAGCAGATGGGTGTTTCCGGTGCTGTACTCCATTCGCTCTCCGGGCGCACTTGCGAGCGGGCGGTCGAGGATGTAGCGCACCCAGTTCGGGCTCAACACCCACGCGCCGTAGTTGCGGCCGCTGGTGGATACGAAGCCGGAGCGCATGGTCAGCAGATCTTCAATGGTGATTTTCTGCTTACGGGGGTCGGCGCCGGCCTGCGCTAACTCGGGAAAGTAGCGCACGATGGGAGTCTCGACGCCGGGTAGCAACCCGCGCGCGATGGCGATTCCGGTGAGAGCCGAGACCACGCTCTTGGCTGCCGATTTGATATTCGCCTGAGTGGCGGCGCCGGCGCCGTTGAAATAGCGCTCCAGGAGCAGTTCGCCGTGGCTGCTCACGAGCAGGCTGCGAATCCGCGGCAGGCTACCCGCGGCCCGGACGGCTTCATCGAAGGCGCCCGGCTTCGCGGAGTTGGCCTGCGGCCACGCGGCGGTTGCCAGAGCCAACGCGGCAAGAGGCGCAACGGCGAGGCGAGAGAAACGGCAAGCCATTGGAAGTTATTGTAGCGTCGCTTGGAAGGCAGATAATTCCCAAATGCGGCGGAGCGGCTACTCCACCAACCCGACCTGCTTGATGGGATTGCCTCCAACCAGGTGGGAGAAGTCGTTATTGATGGTGCTAGAGCCTTTCACTGTGTATCGGCGCGCAATGATGATCGTGTAATGCGCGAGACCCAGTGAAGCGTTGCCGGCGAACTCCACCAGGGAGCGAGGGGCGTAGACGATCCCTTCGAAGCTGGATGTAGCGCCGCCCTGGAAGGACTCCGTCGGCATCGTGGCTGAGCAACATGCTCGGTCCTGCATGTACAGAATTCCGGCGTAGGCGCCCGAGGTGGCCGCGGCGAGCTGAATGCTGGAAGTGGCTTTCAGATTAATCGGAGTGTAAGTATTGGTGGAGTTGTACGTGTTGTAGAAGTAAACGCCGCTCCCGGCAATACGCGAGTTGCTATCTTGCGTGGATATTCCGCCGCCCACCAGGATGTATGTGCCGGAGGAGAACGTGGCCAAACCCTTCTTGACAAAGATGCCGCCGCAGTAAGTTCCGGGAGATAGCGTCGTGTTGGAGTTCACGACCACCTGGCTTGGGTGGGCAGCGCAATTGGCGTCGTTGCATCCTCCCGAAGCGGAGCAGGGGGCAGGCGCCTGAAGACCGGAAAGCGGCTCGGGGAAGGGGTTGACGCCGGTATTCGGCGTGGGTGAGATGGTCCCCTGCCAGTTGTAGCCGCCGACCACGTTGACGGCGCTGGTTTCGAGGGTCGCTCCACCGTTCCCCACCAAAGCCGCGGAATTGCTTGAATTGACGTTGATGCCGCAGGCCGCTCTGAAAGATGTGCTGCCGTTCTGGTAGAAGCTCTGAGGCGCAACCGGGTCAAGGGTGTAGACGCATCCCGTAGCCGGGTAGGTGGCTCCGGTGGCGCGGGCGGCCACGAGGCCGCTGGTGTTGCCCATAACCGCGGAGAACAGGAGCGGCACCCTCTGGCTCACGCGCACGGTGATCCAGTACGCCGCGCCCGCAACGCCGGGAGCGGTTGGCGGGGTGGGCGTGACGTTGCTCTGAATCGTGACGCTCTGATTGGAATTCGCCGTGTCGAACCCATTCTGCTTGGCATAGAGGCAAGCGGTTTCCGGCGGGTTCGCCGCCGTGGTTAAACCGGAAGCGCAGGGCGTGGGATCGGTGCGGCAGATCCAGTCGTAAGAATCGCAGGCGAAACTGGAGCCGGCGATGGTTCTGTTGAAGCGGTACACCGCCGAGAGTGCCGCCGAATCGGCCGCCGCCTGAGCGGAGTTCTTGATGTAGTACAGGTAACCGGCATCGGTTACCAGGCCGACCATGGCGATCATGGGGACCAGAGCCACGGTGACCATCACGAGGACTTGACCGCCGCGGCCCCTTCGCGAACTATGACTATCGGGCATAGACCTACTCAGAACTGGATGCTCTCGCGCGATGTCGCCGAAAAGCGAAATTCTCCCGCGGTGCGATTGGTTCCGACCCCCGGCCAGAACATGATCATCACGGAGCGAAAGGGATATATCCCTGAGATCTTCAAGTTCTGGCCGGGACTATTGGAGCCTGAGGGAGGCCAGTAGCCGGATGTATTATTGGCGATGCAATCCCTCAGCAGACAGGTGGTATTGCCGCCGCTGGCGGCGGCAAAGGTAACGGTGAGCGCGCTATCAGGCAGGCCAATCCCCGCCCTGCGAATGACGCTCGCAATCTGACTGATGGTTACGGTGCAGGTATTGGGCGCAATGGTGCAATCCTGGCCGTGCACCACGGCGTAGCGCGCGCCTGCCTTGATGGCGTAAGCGAGGGTGTGATATTGCCACATGCCGCGGGCGATCTCGATGGTCGAAATCAATAAGAACACCATCGAAATTCCGACGAGCGTGAACTCGACCAGCGAAGCGCCCCGGGTTCGGTGCTTCCCATTCGTCCTCATAGCGTTCTCATCTGGACGGTGCGGGTGATGGTCAACTGGTTCGTTAGCAACCCGGGAATCGGGATCAGCAACTGGGTGCGATACGTGACGGAGACGGCCGCTGTCTGGGCCCCGTCAAAAGTGGTGAGTTCCTTGCTGATGATGACGGGCAAAGAAGTGCAGGTGGTCAGGGTCTTGGCGTTGGGCATGCCGTTCAGCTCATCGAGAGCGTACGGGCATAGAGTACTGATTGACGCCGCCGGGGTTCTTGAGGCGTATTCAGCCGTGACGCGCGCCGCGTTCTGCGTCGAGATTAGGGCATACATGTAGAAGCCCACATCCAACGCTCCTATAAATAGGAAGAAGATCCAGGGACTCAACAGGGCGACTTCCAGTGCCGCGTGCCCGTGCACTGGCGATCGATGCCGAGACTCTGTGCGCATGGCCTGCTTGTCCTTTATGGTACTGATACTACTAGTACTCTAATGGATGAGATTCTTTGTCCGCAAGATTATCGAAAGTTATCAGGGGATCTGGGAGGAATCGGGCGAAAACCTGCTTCCGCAGCCGTATTCGGTATCCTAAAGATCTGGAGCCAAGCAAATTGAGCCGTATTCTTCTCGCATTCCGGTGTCTTTGTCAGATTTTGTTTCACGGCGAGCTGTCGCAGCCGGCGCTAACCGAACTCGGGCTGGCGAAGCGCACCGCTGCACCCCCCGCGGCAGCGGCTAAAACCCAGCCGGCGGTCCGCACGTCGGACGGCGCACTGCAGATCCTGAGCATCCTACAGCGCGATTCGCGGCTGATCGATTTCCTCATGGAAGACATTTCGACATACGCCGACGATCAAGTGGGCGCCGCGGTGCGCGAACTGCATGACCAGTGCCGCGACTCCGTGACGCGCTACGTCACGCTCGAACCCGTGATCGATGGGGTAGAAGGAACGTTCGCCAAAGCCCCGGCAGCGGACGCCAGCCTGGTGAAATTCACCGGCAACGTACCGGCCAAAACGCCTCAAGGGGGCACGCTGCGACACAGAGGCTGGCGCGCGGCCAAGGTGGATCTGCCGGCGCCATCGCCGAAACCCGAGATCCTGGCCCCTGCGGAACTGGAAATCGAGTAGCTGATTTGAAACCAAAATACGTCATCGGCATAGACTTAGGCACCACGAATTCCGCGCTCGCCTACGCGGAGATACAGGGCGGAGCTGACCCGTTCGCCGCGGCGAACGTGCGGCTGATGCGCATTCCGCAGCTCGCAAATCCCGGCGAGGTGAGGGACGAAGATCTGCTGCCCTCGTTCCTGTACCTTCCCGGCCCGGCGGATTTTCCGGCTGGCTCGATCGCGCTGCCCTGGGATGAGGGCCGAAATTACGTAGTGGGGCGGCTGGCGCAGAAACGCGGCGTCGAGAACATCGGGCGGCTGGTTTCCTCGGCGAAATCGTGGCTCTCGCATTCCGGCGTGGACCGCACGGCGCCGCTGCTGCCCTTCCGGGCGCCTGAAGGCGTGGAGAAGATTTCGCCGCTGGACGCCAGCGCGCGCTACCTGGAACACCTGCGCGAAGCATGGGACGCGGCCATGCCGGAGGCGCCGTTCGCCGAGCAGCAGGCGCTGGTCACGGTTCCGGCGTCGTTTGACGCCGTCGCACGCGAGCTGACGCTCGAAGCGGCGCGCCAGGCCGGGTTCCGCGACATCACGCTGCTCGAAGAGCCGCAGGCCGCTTTTTACGCCTGGATCGAAAAACACGCCGACTGGCGCGAGCGCGTGAAGGTGGGCGACCTCATCCTGGTGGTGGATATCGGGGGCGGCACCACGGATTTCTCGCTGATTGCCGTGATCGATAGCGAAGGCGAACTGTTGCTGGACCGCGTGGCGGTGGGCGAACACATCCTGCTGGGCGGCGACAATATCGACCTGGCCCTGGCGGGCGCCGTCTCGGAGCGGCTGGCGGCGAAAGGCACGCGGATCGACAGCCGCCAGCTTCAGGCGCTGTGGAACAACTGCCGCGCGGCGAAAGAGAAGCTGCTGGAACCCGGGTCGCAGTCCGAGGAAGAGCCGGTCACCATTCTCGGCCGCGGGACCGGGCTTGTGGGCGGCACGGTCAAAGCCACTCTGCGGCGCGAGGATATCGAACGCGTGCTGGGCGAGGGCTTCCTGCCCGCCGCGGCCAGCGCGGATGTGCCGGCGCGGCAGCGGCGCGTGGCGCTACAGGAAATCGGGCTGCCTTACGCGGCCGACCCCGCCATCACGCGGCACCTGGCGCGTTTCCTTCGCGAGATGGTGGCGGATTACGAACACGTCACCGTTCGGCGCGGGCCGAGCGGGCTTGCCTGCCCCACGCACGTGCTGTTCAACGGCGGCGTGCTTCAGGCTCCGCTGGTGCGCGAACGCATTCTCGAAAACCTGAACGTCTGGATGGCCCAGGAAGGCATGGAGAATGTGGAGCAACTTCCGGGCGAGGACCTGATGCACGCCGTGGCGCGCGGCGCGGCCTACTACGGCTTGGCGCGGCGAGGCAAGGGCGTGCGGATTCACGCCGGCGTGGCGCGCACGTACTACGTGGGCATCGAGAGCTCGATGCCGTCCGTACCGGGGGCGCCGGCCCGGCTGAAGGCGCTGACGGTGGTTCCGTTCGGCATGGAGGAAGGCACGGAATCGGCAATTCCGGGACGTGAATTCGGGCTGGTGGTGGGCGAGCCCGCGGAGTTCCGGTTCTTCACTTCCGCCATCCGCAAGGGCGACGTACCGGGCGATATGATCGAGGATTTCCGCGACGACCTGGAAGAACTCTCCCCCATGGAAGTTCGTTTTGAGGCGGGCGAGAAGGCGCCCGAGGTGGTCCCGGTATCTTTCGAAGCGGTGGTTACCGAAACGGGCATGCTCCAGCTTTGGTGCGTGGCTCGGGACGGCCGCCGGTGGAAGCTTGAATTCAACGTCAGGGAGCGCGTGGGTAACCAGGCCGGCGCGGCTTGATCGCGCGGTGACGCGTACCCGCTGCTTCAATCCGCGGCCCGGCGGGAAGGGCCGGCCGCGGCGCACGCAAACATGAAAATCGGCATCGATCTGGGCACGACGAATTCCGCGCTGGCGTACATAGACGAACGCGAGGCCGAGGACCGCGATTTTCCGCCGATCCATATCTTCCAGACGCCGCAAGTGGTGGCGGCGGGGCGCACGGAGGCGCGGACTACGCTGCCTTCGTTCCTGTTACTCGAAGAGGGGCAGCCGCTGGGCGCGTACGCCCGCGAGCAGGGGGCGCTCGCGCCGACGCGGCTGGTGCACTCGGCGAAATCGTGGCTCTCGAACCCGGACGTGGACCGCACCGCCAAGATTCTGCCGTGGGACGCGCAGGAAACCGGACGCGTGCTTTCGCCGGTAGAGGTCTCGGCGCGGTTCCTGGCCAAGTTCCGCGAGGAGTGGGACCGCGCGCAGGGAATGCCTCTGGCCGAGCAGGACATCGTGCTCACGGTTCCCGCGTCGTTCGACGAGGAAGCCCGCGAGCTGACCGTGATGGCGGCGCGCGATGCCGGAATCGAGAAGCTGACGCTGCTCGAAGAGCCGGCCGCGGCGTTCTACTCGTGGATCGCCAACAATCTGGCGCAATCGCGGAGGAAGCTTTTCGACGGCCAGACGGTTCTGGTGTGCGATGTGGGCGGCGGAACCAGCGACTTCAGCCTGATCCGCGTTTCGCGCGATGGCGACCTGGTGAATTTCACGCGCACGGCGGTGGGCAAGCACCTGCTGCTAGGGGGTGACAACCTCGATCTGACGCTGGCGTGGCTCGTGGAAACCAAGCTGGGAGCGCAGCTTTCGATACGGCAGCGCAGCGGGTTGCGGCGGCAGTGTTCGGCGGCCAAAGAGAGGCTGCTCGAAGATGCTTCGCTAGAGAAAGTGGAGATCACGGTCCTGGGCAGCGGCTCGGCGCTGGTAGGGCGCACGCTGCGCACGGAGATTCTGCGCTCGGAAGTATTGGAGCTGGCACTTGAAGGCTTCCTGCCCGTAACCGCGCGCGGCGAGGCGCCGAAGGAAGAGAAGCGCAGCCTGTTCCGCGAGCTCGGTCTGCCCTACGTTTCGGACCCCGCGATCACGCGTCATCTGAACGTGTTTCTGGAAAACTCGGGACAGACGCCGGACGCAATCCTCTTCAACGGGGGGTTCTTCATTCCGGAAATCTTGCAGCAGCGCGTGGCCGACGTGCTGGGCCATTGGTATGGCACGCGGCCCGAGATCCTGGCGAACACGGGCCTCGACCTCGCCGTGGCGCGCGGCGCGGCGTACTACAGCTATGTGCGCTCTACCGGCAGCGGCGTTCTGGTTCGCGGCGGCTTGCCGCGGACCTATTACATCGCCTTGGGCGACGTGCGCGATGGCAGGATGCAAGCGGTGTGCCTGGTTCCGCGAGGAGCCGAAGAAGGCTCAGCCGTGGAGATTGATAACGAAGCGCTGCAACTTGTGGCGAACCGACCGGTTTCGTTCCGGTTGTTCAGTTCGCTCACGCGCACGGAAGACCGCCTGGGCGATGTGGTGGAGTTCGCAGCGGACGATTCCGAATTGCACGCGCATGCGCCGCTGAACGCCGTGATTCGCTTTGGCAAGAAGGCCGAGGAACGGCTGATTCCGGTGAAGCTGGGGGCCAGGCTGACGGAGCTCGGTACGCTCGAAACCTGGTGCGAATCGAAGATCAGCGACAATCGCTGGAGCCTGCAATTCGAACTGCGCAAGAAGGCGGAAGATCGCCCGGCGGAGCGCAAGGCGGTGGCAGTGGTGAGCGAGCAGGCGCTTACGGCGTCGCTACAGTTGGTGGAGGCGGTGTTCTCGCCGACCGCGAAATCGCCCATCACGCCCGAGGAGCTTCCGGCGAAGCTGGAGCAGACGATGGGCCTGGGCCGCAATTCGTGGCCGCTCTCTCCCATACGGCAACTTGCCGATGCGTTCGTGGCGAACTCCCCGGGGCGGAAGAAGAGCCCGGCCTACGAGGCGCGCTGGCTCAACCTCTGCGGCTTCTGCCTGCGGCCCGGCTTCGGATATCCCGGCGACGATTTTCGCACTGAGCAGACGCGCAAGATCTATAGCGGCGGGCTCACCTTCGGCAACCAGGCGCAGTGCGAAATCGATTGGTGGATTTTCTGGGGCCGCGTGGCGGGAGGCTTGAACCGCAACCAGCAGGCGGATATGTACCAGCGGCTTTCGGCGGCGTTACTGCCGCGCGGAGCGAAGAAGCCGCAGCGCATCAACTCCGCCCTGCTGCGGGAGATGTGGCGCACGGCCGCGAGTCTGGAACTGCTTCCGGTGGGCACAAAGACCGAACTCGGGGACGCGCTCATCAGGCGCGTGAAGGCCGGCGATTTCCGCGAGAGCGAATTGTGGTGCCTGTCACGGTTGGGGGCGCGCAAGCTTTTCTACGGGCCTATTAACCTGGTCGTACCGCCCGGCGCCGCCGCGCGATGGGCCGAGGCTCTACTGAAGGTTCCGAACGCGGGAGAAGCTCTGGCGGCCATCGCCCGGCGCACGGACGACCCGACGCGCGACTTGCCCGCGCCCACGCGCGAAGCGGTGAGACGCGCGCTCGAAGCGATGCCTCACGCGGACCGGCTGCTGGCGGCGTTCGACGGCGAAGAGGAAGACGACCGCGCATTGGGCCGCATCTTCGGCGAGGAATTGCCCTCGGGGCTGGTGCTGGCGGAGTAGGGGAAGCGTTGCGTGAATGCTCGGGACCGGGGGTGGGGGCTTCGCGCGGAGCTTGGGCGGTTTTCAAGATGAGCAGCCGTTGTCACCGCTCCCTGGTCGGTCGCGGCGCGGCGCGAGGCCTAGCCCAGCTTCCGCAGTTGGGGCCGGAGGAAGGGTTTTTTGAGTCGTCTTTAATGGCGAGGCGGCGCTGAGACAGTTCGTTGCCCTTTTGTTTCCAGCGCGGCTTCTCCGCAGTTTGTTTTCGCCATTCCCAAAAGCCAA
>CAIYHG010000072.1 GCA_903925975.1 uncultured Acidobacteriia bacterium
GTCGCTGCATCAGGGTTTCCCCCATTGTGCAAGATTCCCCACTGCTGCCTCCCGTAGGAGTCTGGCCCGTGTTTCAGTGCCAGTGTGGCCGTGTGCCCTCTCAGGCCGGCTACCGATCTATGCCTTGGTGGGCTTTTACCCCGCCAACTAGCTAATCGGCCGCGGACTCCTCTCTCAGCGCATTGCTGCTTTCCTCGCTAGAGCTTATGCGGTATTAGCCACGGTTTCCCATGGTTATTCCCCACTAAGAGGTAGATGATCCACGTGTTACTCACCCGTACGCCACTATACTCATGGATTGCTCCACTTTCCCGTGCGACTTGCATGTGTTAAGCGCGCCGCCAGCGTTGATTCTGAGCCGGGATCAAACTCTCATTTGAGTTTTTGAGTTTTTACTGCTTATCGCCCCAGCTTTACTCGGAAACTGACGAATTGTTTTCTACTGCATCCAACCAGATTGTCAATGATCTGAGCTCGCCAATCACGCCCACCTGGTGAACGTACCGACGGCCGGCCTCGAAACTTGCCTGACCATGGCATTCCCGCCGAGGGATACCCATAGATCAGAAACCTTCAGAATTTTAAAAGAACCACACAGGAAGGCCGTATTCCGCCCGATTCGGAGGCCCGAACCGAGTTTTGTTACCATTCCTTAAAGAGGACCCCCGCTACTCAAACCTCTACGCCTCAAACTGGCAGTTGGCCAGCGAAGCAGGCCGTGCGATCAAATCCTCAATTCGGCGACTCGACCAGAATAACAAAACCATCGAGGCCATGCAAGGGCTAAGTTGATAAAAATATCGGACAGAAAGGAATTCCTTTTGAAACCTTAGAGTTGCCCGGTTTCCAGCACTAGAATGAGGGTATGCGCTTTCTCTTGGGGCTGCTGGCGCTGGCTTTGGCGGGACACGCCCCTGCGCAGGAACTGGCTCCGAAACTTCTGCTGCGGGTGGCCGAGTTTGCCGAATTGCTTCAAGCAGTTGCGCCGAAGGCCCTGGCGGAGGAAACCTTGGAGCAGGGAACTGTGGTTGCCGAGGGAGGCCTACGCGTGAGGGTTGGCGCGGCGGCGCGCGCCCCCCGGCCGGTTCGCGTCCAGAGCCGGGTGATTGTATCCGAATTCACGTATGCGCCCCTGAATTCGTCCGAAGGCGGGAATTTGCTGGAGTTTCGCCAGGTGGTGTCGGTAGACGGCCGCGCGGCTCAATCCGCGGAGGCGGCGCGCCACGCGCTTTCGCTCGGGGTCCACTCCGCTAACGATCAGGCGCGAAAGCGGATGCTAGAGAACTTCGCGAGCCATGGGCTGGTGGATTTGGCGACCGATTACTCCTTGATTCTGCTTGCATTTACGGGCAAGGGGCAGGAATCGCTCACAATCGACGCCTCGGGGGAAGAGTTCATTGGCGCGGAGGATTGCCTGGTATATTCCTGGCGGCAGACTTCGGCAGCGGCCGGAGCTCTGATTTTCGCCGGCCGGGAAGTGGCTCGCGAGGCGCTTGCCGGCAAGTTGTGGGTGGGAAAGGCCGACGGGCTTCCACTGCGTGTCTCCGCGGTGGCTTCGCATGTTTCCGGCAAGCAGACCATCAGCGATGATGCGGTGGTGGATTACGCTCTCTCAGAGCGAGGTTTCATCGAGCCGGTTTCGGTGCGTCACAGGCACCTGATCGGTGGGGAATTGAGAACGGAAAACGTCTTCCGGTATGGCCCGTTCCACTTGTTTGCGGCCGATTCGGAAATCAAGTTCACGGTGGACGGAGATCCTATTGAAAAATAACGAGACGGAACCTTTGCCCGCGATGCGGTTAGGGCGCGCGCGATGAAGCGCATCGTTTACCTGCACGGTTTTGCTTCGAGCCCCTCATCCACTAAGGCCAGATACTTCCGGCGCCTGCTGGAGGAGGCCGGCGCAACGGTGGAAACGCCCGATCTGGCCGCGGGCGACTTCGAGAGATTGACCATAAGCGGGCAGCTACGCGTAGTGGAGCGGGCCGCGGGAAGCGGTCCGGTGTCTCTGATGGGGTCGAGCATGGGCGGCTATCTCGCGGCGCTCTATGCGGCGCGACACCCCGAGGTGGAGCGCCTGGTTCTGCTGGCACCCGCGTTTCGTTTTGCGCGCCGCTGGGAGGAGCACCTTGCGACGGAAGCCATCGAACAATGGCGGCAGACGGGGACGATGAAGTTCTTCCATTTCGGCGAGGGACGGGAGATGCCCTTGCATTACGGTCTTCTGGAAGATGCCGCCGCGTATGAGGACTACCCCGATTTCCGGCAGCCCGCGCTGATCTACCACGGAGCGAACGATGACGTGGTTCCGGCGGCATTCTCCCGGGAATTCGCCGGAAAACGGGCCAATGCGCGGCTGCGGGTGATGGATTCCGGCCACGATCTGCTGAACGTGATGGAAGAGATTGCGCCCGAGGTCACGGCTTTCCTGGCCGGAGGCGCGATAGGATAAATGCGATGACGCGCGTCAAACTGCTTGCCATGGGACTGGCGGTCTTTGCGGCCGCGGCCCAGTCCACCGACCACCTTCCCGAGCGGCTCGCAAAATGGAAGCGGGTCGCGATGCCGTTTCATTCGGCGGGCCTTGCGCCGCGCGAGATCGCGCTGGTGGAGAAACTGGTGGACGCGAGCCGCCTGCTGGACGCTGTCTACTGGCGCCAGACCGATAGCGGCGGACTCGATCTATTCAAATCCACCACGGACGCTTCCTTGCGCCGCATGCTGCTGATCATGGGCAGCCGTTGGGACTTGCTCGACGAGAACAAGCCTTACGTCGGCGCCGAGCCGATGCCGCCGGGCCGGGAGATGTATCCTCGCGGGCTGACGCGCGAGGCGATCGAACAATATGTAAAGCAGCGCCCGCAGGACCGCGCTGCCATCTACAACGGCTACACCGTCGTGAAGAAGAACGGCGACCGTTTGACCGGGACGCCCTATCACGAGGAGTACGCGGTCTTCCTGAAGCCGATGGCTGCTCTGCTGCGCGAGGCGGCCGAACTGAGCGACGACCCGGCGTTCGCCAAGTACCTGCGGCTCCGCGCCGATGCGCTTCTCACGGACGATTACTACCAGAGCGATCTGGCGTGGGTGGATCTGAAGAATCCCAAGTTCGACCTGATTTTCGCGCCGTATGAGACGTACAACGACGAATTGCTTGGCGTGAAGACGTCTTATGGCGCCGCGGTGCTGATCCGCAACGAGGAGGAGAGCCGGAAGCTGGCGATGTACGAGCGGTACGTGCCGGAGATTCAGGAAGCGCTGCCGCTCGACGCGGCGAACCGCCCCTCGCTGCGCGGTAAGTTGTCGCCGATGGAAGTGATGGACGCGCCTTATCGCGGCGGCGATCTGCGCTACGGCTATCAGGCGGTGGCCGACAATCTGCCGAACGACCGGCGCATCCACGAGGAGAAGGGATCGAAGCGCATCTTTTTCAAGAACTTCATGGACGCGCGCGTGAACGACGTGATCCTTCCGGTGGCTAAGCGCATGATGACGCCGAGCCAGGCGGCGCAAGCGAGCGCCGACGGGTATATGGCGGGCACGTTACTGCATGAGATTTCCCACGGCTTAGGTCCGGGTTTCGCCCACATCAATGGCAAGCAGGTGGATATTAACGAGGCCATCGGCGGGGCGTACTCCGGCCTGGAAGAGGCCAAGGCGGATGCAGCGGGAATGTTCGGCCTGAAGTGGCTGGTGGATCACGGCGTTCTGCCTGCCGCCAAGTTGCAGGAATACTACGCTTCGTATCTGGCGGGGCTGTTCCGCACGTTGCGTTTCGGCGCTGGTGAGGCCCATGGACGCGCCGAGACGATGGAGGTGAACTACCTGCTTGAGAACCGCGCGGTCACGCCCGCGGAGGGCGGCCGCTACGCCATTGATTACGCGCGCATTCCGGCCGTAATCGCGCAATTGACGAAGGAGTTGCTATCCATCGAAGCCGCGGGTGACCGAAAACGCGCCGAGGCGTGGTTCGCGAAATACGATAAAGTTCCGCCGGCGCTGACGGCCGCGCTCGCCAAGACCACGGACATTCCGGTGGATATCGAGCCGGTGTTTTCGTTCCGCGACGAGATTCGGTAGCGTGCGGATGGTCTCGGAGGCGCAGATCACTCAGGCGCATCGGCTGCCTTAGTAAGGCCTGCCAGGGGGGTGCATCACACGATGGTGGCGCGTTCCTCCAGGAGTTTGTTGAAATAGCCCTGGCAGGCGAAACCGCCTGCCCCACCTGGCCGCGCAAGTACTGGAGCATGCGTGGTGGCGCTCGCGGTTTCGCCTGCGGCCCACAGTGAGAACAGGTTTTTTCGACAAGCTCCTAGGGCCGCATGGCGCCGCATACGGGTGCGGGCCACGGCAGAGCGTTTCCTTCATCCACCCAGGCCTTGATTTTGGCGGCGATTTCGGGAGGGAATGGCGCGGTCTTGCGCGAGCGCCGGTCAAGGAACGCGTTCATGCATTCGAAGATCGAAGAGAGCGTGCCGCGGGTTTCGTTGACCAGGAACATGAGGTAGTGCAGGCGCTTGTCGGATTGGGCCACCAGGCGTGCGTAGACGGCCACGTTATCTCCCGGCATCGTCTCCGCCAGAAAGTGGAGATGGTGTTCCAGGTCAACGGTGCCCGAGCCGTTCCGGCGGTGAAATTCGGGCGTGAGCCCGACGCGCTGGTGTAGATCGTCGCCGGCATCGTCGAAGATGGCAAGATACCAGCGCATGTTCATGTGGCCGTTATCGTCGGCGTAGGTATTCGGGATTGTGACGCGCAGACAGGCCGGCCCCAACGCGGCCACCTGTTCCGGCGTGATCTTTGGAGGTCTCATGGAAATGATTCACCACACCCGGCAGGCGTTGGCCCGCGCCATCGGCTGGCCGCTCTCGCAGGAGAACGCGCGGGCGAACTCCGGCATGTTGCTGACTACGCCGTTGATGCGGTATTCGAGCGGCGAATGCGGATCGGTGATCGCGGTGACCCGTTTGTTCTCCGGGCGCTCGTAGCCGCAGGCCCATTGCGCCATGCCGATGAAGTAGCGTTGATCCGGGGTGAAGCCGTCAACCGGTTTCAGATCCTGCCCGCGAGTGGCGTTCTTCCAGGCCAGGTAGCCGAGCAGCGTTCCGCCGAGGTCGGCCACATCCTCGCCCAGGGTGAGTTTGCTGTTGATCTTGATATCGTCCACAACGGTGTACTGCGCGTATTGATCTACAACGCACGCTGTGCGGGTGGTGAAGGCGGCGGCGTCCTTTTCGGTCCACCAATCGCGCAGGTTGCCCTTGGCATCGAACTGCCGCCCCTCGTCGTCAAAGCCGTGCGTCAACTCGTGGCCGATAGTGGCGCCGGTGTTGCCGTAGTTCGGCGCGTCATCCATCTTCGGGTCGTATAGAGGCGGCTGGAGGACGCCCGCGGGGAAGTTTATGTCGTTCATCTGGGGGTCGTAATACGCGTTGACGGTCGGCGGAGTCATCCCCCACTCCGAGCGGTCCACCGGCTTGCCGATCTTGTTCAGATCGCGCCGCGATTCGAATTCCGTGGCACGGTTCATGTTGCCCAGGAAGTCGGTGCGTTCGATGCGCACCGAGCTGTAGTCGCGCCACTTATCCGGATAGCCGATCTTATTCACCAGGGTGCGCAGCTTTTCCTGCGCCTGCTTTTTCGTTGCGGGACCCATCCAGGAGAGGTCGGTGAGATCCGTTTCCATCGCGCGTTCGATTTCCTGCACCATCGCCAGCGCGCGCGCCTTCGTATCGGGCGTGAACGTCTTCGCAACGAAGATCTGCCCCACGGCCTCGCCGAGTTCGCCATCCGCGTAGCGGACGCAGCGCTTCCACCGGGGCGCCAGTTCGGTGACGCCGCGCAGGTATTTCGAGTAGAACTCAAAATTGGCCTGCACGAACGCAGCGGAGAGATAAGCGGCTTTCGCATGCGCCAGGTGCCAGCGCAGATAGGTCTTCCATTCGGTAGCCGGGCGCGCGGCAAGCTGGCGCTGCACTTCTTTGAAGAACTCTGGCTCGGTGACGTTCGCTGCCTTGGGCGCGGCCAAGCCGACCGTCTTCCAGTAAGCGGTCCAACTGAAGGCAGGCGTTAGCTTCTGTAACGCCGCGGCGCTCATCTTGTGAAATAACTGGTACGGATCGCGCTGCTGCACGCGGGTGAGACTGGCTTTGGCCAGGCCCGTCTCGATATCCATAACCGTCTGTGCTTCGGCTTTAGCGGCTTCGGGCGTATCGCCTAGCAGGCGGAACATGGCCGTAACATGATCGACGTAGCGGGCGCGGGTTTCGACCGAGCGCGCATCCGTGTTCACGTAATAATCGCGGTCGGGAAGGCCGAGGCCGGCGGCGGTCGAAAAGGCGATGACGCGGCTCGAATCGGCGTAATCCTGCGAGGAGCCGAAACCAAACAGGGGCGAGCCCTGCATGGCCAGGTGAAGGCGGCCCAGCAGCGGGGGCAGATCCGCCGTAGTCTTCATGGCGGCGATGGCGTCGAGTTCCGGCTTGAGGGGCGCCGCTCCGGCTTTCTCCACTGCGGGCTCATCCATGCACGCGGCGAAGAAATCGCCCACCTGCTTCTCCACTGCTCCGCGCGCGGGTTCCGGGCGCGCGGCTTGCTCCAGAGTGCCCCAGAGATAGCGCAGGTTCTCGGTTCCGAGTTTCCCGTAGACATCCCAGCGGGCCTGGTCGGGTGGAATCGGGTTCAGCTCGTTCCATTTGCCGCACGCGAACTGGTAGAAATCGACGCAGGGGTCGGCCGAGCGATCGATGAACTTTGTTTCGAGACTTGGGGTGTAAGGCAGAGTGGTTAGCGGCCGCTCGGGCTGCGTCTGTGCGAAGCAGGAAGCAGCCAGCGCGGCGACGGAACAGAAAGCAAAATATCGGCTCACGAAAGGAAGCGTACCACAGGTTTCGCGGGCCGCTGCCCGGTGATAACGTAGCTCTATGCAAACCGGCGCGCTCCGCCTATTAGCGGGTCTTGGCATCTGCGTCTGCGCAGCGGCCCAGCAGTTGCCGCCGCTTCCCGCCGGATTCGAGAGCTGGCCCGATTTCGTGCACGCCGCGGCCGCGCAAGCCGACGCGCAGATCGGCGCCCTGCCGGATTTCATCTGCACTCGCACGGCGTCTGGTTCCGCCCGCTTCGGCGCCCCTATCTCCATCACGCCGCTTCCGCCGTGGGATGCCGAGGTTACTTACCTTTCGGGTCAGGAGCACTACCGGGTGTTGAACGGGCAGTCTGTCTCAACACCGGCGGGCGTCATCACGGGAGGCGAGTTCGCCGCCACGCTTAGGGCGCTTTTCGATCCCTTGAATGGGGCGGTGCGAAGAATTCGGGGCACGGAGTCGATAAATGGCACGAAAGCGATCCAGGTTGAGGCCGATATATCGGCCGAGCGCTCAAATATTTCGCTCAACGTTCTGAAGAGAAGCCTGAGGCCCGCCTACCGCGGAGAGTGCTGGATCGATCCATCCTCCAGGAAGACACTGCGTCTCAGCGTGAGCATCGAGGATCTGCCCGGCGATTTCGTTATCCGGAGCGCAGGGCAGACCGTGGATTTTGGCTGGGAGCGCATCGGAGATAAGACTTACTGGCTTCCGGTTCGGGCCGAATCGCGCCTCAAGCTGATGTCGCCCCCCGGTCCGCCGGTCGATTTGTACCAGATCCTATTCGGCCGCGCAGGCTCGATGGCGTGGAAGACGGCCGACGTCACCGTTGACGTAACATTCAGCCATTACCGAAAGTTTCAGGCGGAATCGCGAATCATCCCGTAACCGGCCCGGGCCGCCGACTACTTAGCTGCTGCGGGAGCGCGCCTCGGGTCTTCAGCGGGACCGAGCGGGCCCATCCACTTCAGTTGATTATCGACGAACTCGTGGAGTTTGAACGTCTTCTTGACGGACGCAACGGTTTCCCCAATTACATCGATTTTCGAAGCGTCATAGTTCCCGAGGCCCATCTGGCCGCAGTATTGGAGATAGCCAATCCATTTCGGGTCCATGCCCATGGCTTCCAGCGCAATGCGGTCGGCCGCGACGTAATCGGTGGAAGCGATGGCGATCTTCCATGGAACCGGCGTGCCGTTATTGGGGCCGTTCCCTTCCATCGCTTCAAAACCGTCCAGAACGTTCGCTCCCCAACTGGGCGCTAGTCTTTGCGCAACCAGATACATGTTGTAGTTGTGCTGCTGAGTGCCCGTGACGTGGACCTTGGTCTTGTCGCTCCATGTTGGCGTTTCCTTGATCGGGCTGCGCAGCGGGGCGCCCATGGTCATGTTCTTTACGCCGCCGGTGAAAATCACCGCATCGTGCGTCTTGGGTCTGCAGCAATTCAGAACGAAGGCGTCCGGGTCAACAAGCCGGGCGGCAATCCGGACCGGAGTGGGGTGGAGATTGGTATCGATGGTCTGCGTCAGGGCGAACTTTCCTTCCGAATTGAAATCGACCAGGCTTATCTTCTGCGATTTGAACTCGGAAGCGAGGGAGTTGTACTTGATATTGTCGAACCCGGCCATCGTGTCGCGCGACGAGGCTTCACCGATGACAATAGGCCCCTTGAAGCGTGGGCCCAGGTAGTCCAAGATGCCGCGAATCGCGTCCGGATGCGTGCATGCCAAGGGTATCCCGGGGTTGACGAGATTCACCTTGATGAGGACGGACTTCTTGCGTTTCAACGCCGGCGCCATATCTTTGTCGATCGCCATGAGGGCATCGAAAACCATCTTGCGACGATTCTCGCCCCGGACCAGGCTCACTGTGGAGCGGTGCGTCACCGGCACGATCGGGACAGGTGGGAGGTCCAGAACGGGTGTGGGCGGGTGTTGCGCAAATAGCCGCACGGCGCACGGGAGCGACAACGCTCCTGCGCCCACCCGGAAAAGCTCACGGCGCGAGAAGTTCTGAGACATGGAGGTATGATATCCCACGTTGCAGGCGTTGAAAAGGCCGGCCGCTAGCGTAGTGCGGCGCAAATTGCATCCCGTATGCGACGCGGAGGGCAAACCGGGTACAGGCACGAAGTTTCGCAAGAGCGGCGAAATTCGAGCCAGTCCCCGCTTCGCGCAGTTTGCCAATGACCGACGATATTTGCGCCGCACTACACCGGCTGACGCTTACGCGCCCAAACGGCCGACGGCGAGCAGAATGCCGTATAGCAGCGCTTCCGGCCTCGGCGGGCAGCCGGGGATGTACACGTCTACTGGAACAACTTGGTCCACGCCGCCGCACGTGGCGTAATTCACTCCGAAGATGCCGCCGCCGATGCCGCAGGTTCCCACGGCAACCACCAGTTTCGGATCGGGAGTGGCGGCATAGGTCTTCCGCAGCGCGAGTTCCATGTTGCGCGTCACCGGCCCGGTGACGAGAAGCATATCGGCGTGGCGCGGCGAGGCAACGAACTGAATACCGAATCGCTCGATATCGTAGAGCGAATTATTGAGCGCGACGATCTCGAGTTCGCAGCCGTTGCAGGAGCCCGCGTCCACTTCGCGTATGGCCAGGGAGCGCCCGAGCACACGATGGATCTCTCGCTTCAGTTTTGCGCCGATCTCCGCCGGACCGCGGAGCAACGCGCCCTGCGCTCCGCTGGAATCGAGTGTGTATTCGGCGGTTACTCTCAGATCGCTACGCCGCGTTGCGGCAAGTTCAAAGCGGGGCGTGACCGTAACGGCGCCGCCCGAAGCGGCTCCCGCGCACTCCCCGCAGAAGATGCAATGGCCGTAATCCACGGTCACGGTCCTCAGTTGCCCGGAGTCGGAGACTTCGATGGCGCCTGTGGGACAGACGGAGGCGGTGGAGCGCGGATCGCGCCAGTTGGCGAAATCGAACCGCGGTTGGCCCCTGTAAGCGGGCGATACGGCGGCGCCATCGGGGTAGTCTTTGGTGACCGTGCCGGCGCGGAATGTCTTTTCTAGAATCTTGAACATCTCAGCGATCCGTCCCCGAGTAGGAGAGATTGAAGCTCTTATTGATCACCGGGAAATCGGCGATGATGTTCCCTTGCACGGCCTCAACCAGGGCGGGCCAGTTGTTCAGCGAGGGGTCCTTGATCTTGCAGCGCTCGATGGTCTGGTTCGGGCCCGTGCGGACCCAGTAGAGGATCTCGCCGCGCCAACCCTCCACCGCCGCCAACGCATAACGGCCGGGTGGGACGGCAACCTCGGCCGCGCGATGCGGCCCAGCCGGAATGCTGCCGGCGGCGGCGCATATGAGCGCGATCGATGCGTATACTTCGTCGGTGCGGACGCACATGCGCCGCAGCACGTCGCCTTCGCTGAATGACGGAATCCGCAAAGAGAAGCGGCGGTAGGCGGCATAGGGGTGGTCGCGGCGAACGTCCAGGTCGACGCCCGAAGCGCGCCCTCCGACGCCCACGATGCCCAATGCCGCGGCTTTCTCGGGCGAAAGAAACCCCGTGCTCTCCAAGCGGTCGCGCGTGGAATCCGAATAGCGAATCAGTTCCCTCATGCTTCGAAATTCGGCTTCGACGCGACTCAACTTGGCGGGCAGCGCCGCAATCTGCGCCGGCGACCAGTCTCTCCGCACGCCGCCGATACAGGCCATGCCGCGCAGCAGCCGGCTTCCGGTAAGTTCCTCGTTCACCTCCAACACCATCTCGCGGATCCTTCCCGCGTGCGCGTTGGCGATGACGAAACCCACGTCCATGGCCATGGCGCCGATATCCGCGATGTGATTGTAGATGCGCTCCAGTTCGAGCAAAACCGTGCGCATCACCTCGGCGCGGAGTGGAACTTCGATGCCGGACGCGCGCTCCACGGCCTGGCTGAATGCCGTTGCGTGGGAGAACGCGGAATCGCCCGATACGCTTTCGGCCAGGAACACGCACTTCGAAACCGGAAAACTCTCGAACAGTTTCTCCGTCCCCTTGTGCGTGTAAAACATGCGGAGCTGCAAATAGAGGATGGGCTCCCCAGCTACGGCGAAGTTGAAATGGCCGGGCTCGATAATGCCGGCGTGAACCGGGCCGACGGGGATTTGGAACACGCCTTCGCCAAGGGTGGGGCGATAGGTGTGCCGTTCGCCCTCGAACGCGTCGAGCTTGGCGCGCAAATCGAAATCTTTGCGCAGCGGGTGAACGTCGGGCCAGTTGTCATGCAGCGCGACGCGCCTCGGATTGGGGTGGCCTTCGGCTTCCAGGCCGAACCAATCCTGAATTTCGCGTTCCTGCCAGTTCAGGGCGGGCAGGCTCGCAGAGAGCGACGGGAAGCGCGGATCGGCGGCCGGAATCGCCGCGCGGACGATCAGGTACGGTTCCACTCCGGTCCGCTCGAAGACGTAGTAGTTATAGAAGACGCCTTCGGGCTCGACGCGGTCTTCGGCAAACACGGCGACGATGCGGGCCCCCGGAACGCCGAGCAGAGCTTGCGCGATCTCGGGTATTGCGGCGAGCGGCGCCTTCGCGTAGATTTCCGCCGCACGCGATTCCATGACCCGCGCCGCCCCGCCCGATGCCTGTTCCAATTCCCGCAGTAATGCTTCCATGCTCTCAACTCCCCGTTACCACGCGCGCGGCGCCGCGGATCAGTTCCAGCAGAGGAGCCGGCAGCCAGAACGCAATGATTACCAATACCGCCGCAAGAGCCAGCATTGAGTACTCGCGCCAGGGTTTCAGGGCAAGCGCCTCCTGCGGCTCCGCCGGCGAACCCAGCGCCAGATCGCCTACATGCAGCAGAACGCCCGCGAAAATCGCGGTCCCGAAAAGAATGAAGAGCGCGGTCACGAGGTAGTGGCCGCTATCGAAGGCCGCGCGCACCACCAGGAACTCGCTCTGGAAGAGGCTGAAGGGCGGCATGCCGACGATGGCCAGCATCGCCATGAGCATGACGATGCCGGTTGCCGGCATCACGCGCATCACGCCGCCTTTCACTTTCTCGAAGAGATCGGTTTTGAAGTGCTGCTGCACGTTGCCCGCGCACATGAATAGCAGCGGCTTGGCTACGGTGTGATACGTCATGTGCAGCATTAGTGCCAGAGGAGCCAGTTTCCCGCCAATGCCCAGGGCGACGGCCATGATCCCGGCATGGTCGATCGACGAATAAGCCAGCAGGCGGCGAAAATTGCGCTGCACGAGCACGAATGGAACCGCAATGCCCATGGACAACATTCCGAAAATCAACAGCAGGCGTCCCGGAAACGTGGGGCCGAGGCAGCGGCTAGTCAGAATGTAGAAGCGAATCAGGCCGTAGAGCGCGCAGTTCATCGTAGCCGAGGAAAGTATGGCTGCCGAGGGCACGGGTGCCTCGCTATAGACGTCCGGCTTCCACGTGTGCATCGGCGCCAGGCCCGCTTTCGCGCCGTAACCAAGCAGAGCGAGAATGAACGCCAGGCGCATGACTGTGGGGTCTAGTTGCGCCGCCTTGCCCGCCAGCACACTCCAGTTCAGCCCGGCCAGCGTATCCGAACCAGTGACGCGGTGGCCCGAGTAGTATGCCAGCACCGTGCCGAAAAGGGCCATCGAAAGCCCCACGCCGCCGATGATGGCGTACTTCCACGCGGCTTCGAGGGAAGTGTTCTTTCCGTAAAACGTCACCAGGAAGACGGAAGCGAGAGTCGTCGCCTCGATGGCCACCCACATGACGCCCAGGTTGTTCGCCAGCGCCACCAGCAGCATGGCCGAGACGAATAGCGGGGTCAGCACGTAGTATTTCCGGAAGTGGCCGATAGCGGACCCATCGTCATCGTCAAGAATTCCCGAGCGCTCGTCTTCGCGCAAGTACCCGACGGCGTAGACCGAGCAAACGAGCGCCACGGAGGCGGTCAGCAGGCACACCAGCGCGCTCAAGGCATCGGCATAGAGGAACCCGCCCCACAGCGAGACGGAACCGGCCTCTAGAGTTTGGTAAGCCGTAAGTAACGCCAGTCCGAAGACCGCCGCGGAAGCGGCCAGGTTGGCGACTTCCATTGTGCGGCGTGTTCTTGCGATCGCCGAGGCGATGGCGGCTGCGATGGGGGTTAGTAGAAGGAGGATCAGCGTCATGCTAGCCTCGCAGCCTCCTCATCTTGCTGACGTCCATGGATTCGAAGTTCTCTCGAATGCGATACACCAGAATGCCCAGCACGAGAGCGGCCACCAGCACGTCGAAGAAGACCCCCACTTCGACAATCAGCGGCATGCCGTACGTCAGGCATATGGCCGCGAGGAAGACGCCATTCTCAAGGGAGAGTAACGCCAGTACCTGCGTCAAGGCTTTCCTGCGGTTGATCATCATGAAGAAGCCGATCAGGAAAATCGAGATGGCCACGGCGAGCGTATTGCGGCCGAGCGCAGCCCCGGGGCCGGGATGGTAGAAGGATTCGCCAACGATGTACGCAATGAAAGTAAGCGCCCCGGAGATCACGATGGAAACAGGAGTGCCTAGTATGGGCTCGATCTCATGCCGTATTCCGATCCGGTCCGCAAGCCGCTCCAGCAGTATCGGGAGCAGAATGGCTTTTACCGTAATCGTCAGGAAGGCCGCGATATAGATGTGCCAAGCCCCGTTGAAATGAGCGATCGCCCCGGCGATAGCGCCGAGCAGAAACGATTGCGTCCCATACATTCGGATGTTCATGATCAGGGAGCGTTGCCCCACCATGGCGATCTGGATCACCAGGGCCAGCGCGGCCATCAGGGTCACCAGCTTTTCGCCGAACTCCGGATTGTTGAGAAACTCCATTTCAGCCTCTTAGAACAGGAACGAGGAGATGAGAGCGAGCGCTCCCAGCACGAACGCCACGGACATCAACTCCGGAACCCGGAACAGGCGCATCTTGGCGTTCGCCGTCTCCACCACTACGATCACGCAACTCAGTGCGATCAGCTTCACCACAAGCCAGCCCAGCCCCGCCAAGGCGCCGGGAAACGTCCAGCCCGCGGCCAGGCCGAACGGCCAAAACACGTTGATCAGCAGCGTCATCAGCACCAATTGCTTGATGGCCGCGCCCCACTCAATCAGAGCCAGATAGGGGCCGGAGTACTCCAGGATCATGGCCTCGTGAATCATTGTCAGCTCCAAGTGCGTGGCCGGATTGTCCACGGGGATGCGTCCGGTTTCGGCGATCAGCACCAGGAAGAGAGCCGCGCAGGCCAGCATCTGGGAAGGTTCCAGGAACCGCCACTCCTGGCCGATCGCGACGCGGGCGATTTCTGCCAGCGCCGTCGATCCCGCTCCGATCGCCACGGTGAACACGGCCAGCATCAGTGTGGGCTCGGCCAGCGCGGAGATCATCATTTCGCGGCTGCTGCCCAGGCCGCCGAACGAGCTGCCGGTATCGAGCCCGCCCAGCGCCAGAAAGAAGCGGCCCAAGCCCAACAGGTAGGCCAGCGCCAACACTCCGCCGAAAAGCCCCGCGGGAGTGTCCGCGGCCACGGTCGGAACCATCAACCCGGCGGTGAGGGTGGTCAGGAAGAAGATGTAGGGCGTGGCCGAAAAAAGCCACGATGCCGTATCCGGCATCACCATGCCCTTGCGCAGCAGCTTGAAAATATTGCGGTATGGCTGCAAGGGACTCGGCCCGCGGCGCATCTGAAGCCGCGCCTTCAAGCTCCTGATGAAACCGCTCAGCAGCGGAGCGAGCGCCAGCAGCAGCGCCGTTTGCAGCACCGCCTTGAGAATCAGGGCGATCATCCGCGCGCTCCGAATAGCAGCAGCAAAATCAGCGCCACGAAAATGTAAGCCAGGTACGCGTGGATGCTGCCCGCCTGAACCGAGCGCATCCGCCGAGCCATGCCCATGAGCGCCTCCTGGAAAGGCTTGTAGAAGCGCTTTTCAAATGCGGCCTCGATTTCACTTTCGAAGCGGACCGCGGTGGGGTAATAGGGCGAGACTTCGTACTCGTGCTGGATCTCGCGCTTAGGACGGTACAGCGCCGCGAAAACCATCCGGAACGGCTTGGAGAATCCGGTAGCCGTGTACTCGTTGGCGGCGGTGAGGCCCGGCAGTCCGCAATCCCAGGTTGGTCCCTGAACCCTGCGGGCGGAGCGGCCCCAAACGAACCATAACATCGCCGGCAGGGCCGAGAGCAGAACCAGCACGGCGGCAATCCCCACGGTGGAAACCGTTCCGCCGTGCGCCGTCCCCGCCGCGAGCGCGAATCCGTTCCCAGCCGCGAGCCGCGCGCTCATCCGCACGCCCAGAGCGGCGCCTGTGATCGGGTCGAATACCTTCAGGAACCATGTGGCCCCCAATCCCAATGCGACGCAGCAGGCGGCAAGGATGCCCATGCCCAGTTGCATCGAGAACGGCGCTTCGTGCGCCTCCGCGGCCTGATCGCTTCGCGGCAGGGCGAGGAAAGAGATGCCGAACGCCTTCACGAAACACGCGGCGGCGAGGGCGGCGGTAAGCGACAGCAAGGCCCCGGCGATGGGGAACGCCACGCGAGTCAGATCCTGCGAGCTGCCGAACCCGGCGAGCAGCGCCTGATAAGTGAGCCATTCGCTCACGAAACCGTTAAGCGGAGGAAGCCCGGAAATTGCGATTGCGCCCAAGAGGAAGCAGGCCGCTGTCACCGGCATCCGGCGGATCAGTCCGCCCATCTCCTCCATGTTCCGCGTGCGAGCCGAGTGAAGCACCGACCCGGCGCCGAAAAACAACAGGCATTTGAAGATGGCGTGGTTCAGCGTGTGGTAGAGCCCGGCGATGAACGCCAATGCCGCGAGCTCGGGTTTGCCCAGCGCGCGAAAAACGAGCGCGGCGCCGAATCCGATCAGAATGATGCCTATGTTTTCGATGCTGTGATACGCCAGCAGCCGTTTCAGGTCGTGCTCCACCAGCGCGTAGAGCACGCCAAGCAGCGCCGAAACCACGCCCACGGCGAGCACCACCATGCCGGTCCAAACGGGCGGCAATCCGAAGAAGTCGAAAAACACCAGCGCCATGCCGTAAATGCCCGTCTTGATCACGATTCCCGACATCAAGCCGGAGATGTTGCTCGGGGCGACGGGATGCGCGGCGGGCAGCCACACATGCAGCGGAATCACGCCGGCCTTGACTCCGAACCCGGCAAAGAACAGGAGGAACACGGCCGCCTGCTCACGCGGAGACATCGTAGAGGCCAATTGATGGAAACTTGAGAACTCGAGGCTGCCGCTCGCGCGCGCCAGCAGCAGGAAGCCGATCAGCAGAAGCCCGGTGCCGGCGTGAGACATGATCAGGAACACCATGCCGGCCCGCCGCGTCGGCGCCTTCTCGTGTTCGAAGCTGATCAGGCAGTACGCGCTGAGAGCCATCACCTCCCACGCCACCAGAAAGAAGAATGCGTTCGCCGCCGTGAATACCAGCGTCAGGCTCAGCAGCAGGAGGTTATAGAAGAATGCGAGAGATCCCACATTTCTCTTCCCCTCCATGTGCCGCACATAGCCGAAGGAGTAAATGGAAGCCGCCGCCGCGAGCACGCCCAGGGTGAGATTGAAGAATCCGGAAAGAGGATTGAGGCGAACCGTCCACGAGAAAAGGGCCCCTCCGAACGGCAGGCTCCAGGTGGAAGTGGCGGGCGCAAAGATGGCAAGCGCCGCGGCCACAATCTCGAGCAGCGCGCCGGCGAGGGCGAGGCTGAATGCAATCACGCGCGCGGCCCGCGGCGCGCGGAAACCCGCCAACCCAGCCGCCGCCCCGGCCGCATACGCGATTAACCCACCGGAGAATAAGACGTTAAGCGAAAACATATTTCGCGGTTCCGATCATCCACTCGATCTTCTCGCCTGCCGCCCAAAGCGGATCAGCGCGAGGGTCGCTCCGCCCGAACCTCTCCGAGCATGTCCACCGCCTCGGCGAGATTGGCCTGGAAATACTGGCGCATCAGATCGAGCACCCTGAGGAGGACTCTGCTACGCAGGGAATAGAAAACCTGGTTGCCTTCCTTGCGGTTCACTACGATCTGCCGGCTGCGCAGAATTGCCAGATGCTGGGAAAGGTTAGCCTGCTCGATCCCCAGCCGTTCCTGAATCGCCCGAGCGGATGTCTCCCCATCCCTCAGAGTTTCCAGGATTGCGATGCGGGTGGGGTGCGCAAGCGCCTGAAAGATACTAGCCTTGTATTCCCGCAACGCGTTCTGCATCAAACATTATTATATTCGATTCTTCGAATATTCCAAAGGCGGCGCCATCGGCCGGTCTTCCGAACGGCGTTTCCAGCCGTGCGCTCTGGCGCTAAAATCGTAACCGATGCTGCGCTGGCTCACTGCTATCGCGCTGGTTTCGGCCGCTCTCGCCGTCGACCCGGCCTACGAGGTGGACGGACGCCTGACTCCCGCCGGACGCGCCATCATTTTCTTTCAGGCCGGAACCAACTCTCTGGCCAGGAACGTGGAGACCGATGCCGCCGGGGCATTCCGCCTGAAGAAGATGTTGGCGGGCACGTATGTGGTCAGGGTGATGATGCCTGGACGCGGGGAAGCGAACTTGAGCGTGGATCTGGGCCCGGCGCAGGCCGATGCGCGAGGCCGAATCAAGATTTCTCTGAACCTGAGCGATTCGGATTTCGAATTTGCCGAAGCAGCGCGCCGCAGCAGTTCCGTTTCCGCCGCGGAGCTTGCGATTCCCAACAGCGCCTGGCGTGAGTTCGAGGGCGCCACCCGCGAGCTTGAGAAGCCCGACCCGGATTCGGCCCGCGCGCGCCTGGAGAAGGCGGTCAAGATCGCGCCGAAATTTGGCGCGGCCTGGAACACCCTCGGCACCATCGCCTATCAGAAGCGTGAGTATCCCCAGGCAGAGACCTGCTTCCGGACCGCGCTCGACGCCGAGCCCGGTTCGTTTACGCCGCTCGTGAATCTTGGCGGCGTGCTCATCAATCTGGGTAAGCTTGACGAAGCTCTGACGTACAATCGCCGCGCCGTGCTCATGCAGCCGAAGAGCGTGCTGGCGAATTCGCAACTGGGGCTGACCTATTTGCAGCTCGGGCAGCTTGAGGCGGCCGTCAAATACCTGGAAATCGCGCGGTCGCTGGACCCGGGGCATTTTACGGCGCCGCAGCTCAACCTGGCACAGGCGTACGCCGGTCTGGGGGAGCGCGGCAAAGCGGCCGGCGTCCTGGAAGAGTTTCTCGAACGGCATCCCAATTACGCCAGCGCGGCCGAACTTCGCAAGACGATCGAGTCTTTGCGCCGTTGAATCCTGAAGGGACACCGGGCGAACGCCCTCGCGTGGCGCAGGCCTCCATGCCAGAAAGCCGCGATGAATCGCGGCTCAGCACGCTGAAGAGCGCGCCACACCGCCGAGCGCCGCACGCGTCTCCCCGTGCCAAGATGGAATTGCGTGCGTCTGCCGATCGATCCCTTGCTCCCGGAAATTGCGGAACGCCTGCGTACGTCGAGCGCGCTGGTGCTCGAGGCGCCGCCGGGGGCCGGTAAGACCACACGGGTTCCCGCCGCGCTTTTGAACTCCATAGGGCAAGATGTCCTGGTGCTTGAGCCGAGAAGGCTTGCCGCCCGCCTGGCCGCGCGCTACGTGGCTTCGGAGCGGGGGGAAGCGGTAGGCGAGACGGTGGGGTATCAGGTTCGTTTCGAAACTGCCGCGGGCCCGAATACGCGTCTGCGATTTCTCACCGAAGGCGTACTGACCAGGCGGCTGCTCTCGGACCCGGAACTGCGCAGCGCGGGCGTCGTGGTGCTGGATGAATTCCACGAGCGCCACCTGGAAGGCGACCTCGCCCTGGCTCTACTGCGGCGGCTGCAACGTACCCGCCGGCCGGATCTTCGGATCGTCGTAATGTCCGCCACGCTCGATTCCGGTCCCGTGGCGCAATTCCTCGGCGCGCCGGTTTTGCGCTCCGAAGGCCGCCTGCACCCGCTCGATATCGAGTACACGCCACACTCGGCCGCGGCGCTCGAAGCGCAGGTGGCGGCAGCGCTCGAACGCGTCGCGGCCGATGGCCTTGAGGGGCATGCGCTGGTATTTCTCCCCGGCGCGGCCGAGATTCGGCGAACTCAAGCCGCCTGCGCCCCGCTTGCCGCGCGCCACGGGTGGCTGCTCGCGCCGCTCTACGGCGACCAATCGCCCGCGGAGCAGGACCGCGCCATCGCTCTCTCCACGCAGCCCAAGGTGATTCTCTCCACCAACGTCGCCGAAAGTTCCGTCACCATTGAAGGCGTTCGGGTGGTCATCGATAGCGGCCTCGTGCGCGTGGCCGGCCATTCGCCGTGGTCGGGGCTGCCCACCTTGAGCCTGTCGCGGATCAGCCAGTCGTCGGCCAATCAGCGCGCCGGGCGCGCCGGCCGCACCGGGCCGGGCCGCGTGGTGCGCCTCTACCCCAGGGAAGACTTTGTCCGCCGGCCTCTGCACGACGTCCCCGAGATTCTTCGTGAGGACCTGGCGCCGGCCGCCCTGCTGCTGCGCGCGATGGGCCTCGAAGGTCTTCACTCGCTCGAATGGCTCGATCCGCCGCCCCAGGCTTCGGCGGCGCAGGCGGAAGACCTTCTGCTGCGGCTGGGGGCGACAGGCGCCACGGCTGACGAAATGGCGGGCTATCCGCTGCACCCCCGTCTCGGGAGGCTGGTTGTAGAGGCGCGCAAGCGGGGCGTGGGCGAAGACGGCTGCGCTATCGCGGGCTTGCTCAGCGCGGGGGAACGGCTCCCCGCTGACGCTCCTTCCGCCGCCGGCGCGCGGTCGGACCTTCTGCTGTTGTTGGACTCGCGCTGGCAGCCGAGGACCGCCGAGGTGGTCCGGCAGGTGCGCCGCGCCGTGAACCCGCCGCGCCAAAAGGGTCACAACGAGGATGCGCTGCTGCTGAGTGTCCTGGCGGCATTTCCGGACCGGGTGGCGCGCCGGAGACAGGGCGCGAACCTGCAACTCGCTTCGGGAGGCCAGGCGCAACTGGCTGAATCGAGCACAGTCCGATCAGCCGATTTTCTGGTCGCTCTCGAAGCGGAGGACCGCCGCGACGGTAGGCCGCCGTTGGTGCGCATTGCCAGCGCGATCGAGCCGGAATGGCTGCTGGACCTCTTTCCGGACCGTGTTCGCGAGAGCGTGCGCCTCGAATGGAACCGCTCCGCCGAACGGGTCGAAAGCGCGAGCACGCTCCTATTCGAGGAAATTGCCATCGAAGAGAGCCGCGGGATTCCAGCCCCGGCCGAGGCCGCGGAATTGCTGGCGTCAAAGGCTTTGGAATCAGGACCCGCGCGCTTCTGCGATATGGAGGAAGTGGATGGGTTCTTCGAACGCGTGCGCTTTGCCTCCGCTCACGGCAGCGTGCCGCAACCCGAGCCCGTCTGGATTGCGGCGGCGCTGCGGTCACTGGCGGAGGGTTTGAGGAGCTTTGCCGAATTGGAAGGCGCCGCCCGCCACGGCGGATTTCTGCGCGCGCTGGAGCGGCAATTGCCGCCGGGCGCGCTGCGGCTGGTGGGTGAGCTTGCGCCCGAACGCGTTCGCCTATCCGGCGGGCGGCAGGTGAAAGTGCACTATGAAGCCGGCCAGCCGCCGTGGATCGCATCACGGCTACAGGATTTCTTCGGAGTTAAGACTACTCCTGCGATAGCGCACGGCGCGGTCCCCCTCGTGATCCGGCTTCTCGCGCCGAACCATAGGCCCGTGCAGACTACGACGGATCTGGCTGGCTTCTGGGAACGCCTTTATCCCCAGGTCCGCAAAGAACTGTCGCGCCGCTACCCGAAGCACGCTTGGCCCGAGCGGCCAAACTGAAACGGCCCGGCCGCGCTAATGCGCGCCGGGCCGCTGTCAGGCTATGATCCTCTTCGTCCGGCTAGCCGAGACGCTGGATGAGGTCCTGAATCTGCTTCTTCTCTTCGGCGGACGGGTTCAAGTCCAGCGCCCGTCTTAACTCGGCCAGGGCGTGAACCTTGTCGCCTTTCTGCGACAGCGCCATCCCCAGGTGATACCGGAACGTCGGCTGGTTGGGCGTCTTGGCCACCAGATCGCGGAAAATCTCAATCGCATTGTCGGGCAGATTCTTCTTGAGATAGATCCAGCCCAGCGTATCCGAGACCTCGTTCAAGTTGGGAATCAACTGCTTGGCGCGCTGCGCCAGCGTCAACGCCTGGTCCAGATCCCCGCCATGCTCGGCCAGGCCGAAGGCGAGGTTGTTCAACACGATTCCATTGTTAGGATACATCTTGATAATGGATTCGTAGACTTGCCGTGCTTCGTCCCACCGCTTCGCGCCCTCCAGGGTAAGGCCGAGCGTGCTCAGCACGCGTTCATCCTACGGCAATGTTTGCCGGGCGGCCTGAAGCGAACCGATGGCGCCGGCGACATCGTTCTTCCGGCGCTGCGTCTCGCCGATGCGCAGATACATTTCGCCTTGAGACTTTGACCCCTTCTCGGAAACCGCGAGGACTTTCTGGTATTCCGAAATCGCAAGATCCCAACGACCGCTCCGCACGGCGATATTTCCCAGGGCCAGATGGAAATCCATGCGCGCCGGTTCCTTGACGGCGGCGCCTTGCAGCACCTGGATGGCCTGGTCGTTCTTGTTCTGCGACATGTACGTTTCAATAACGCCCATCAACCCGCGCGTATTTGCCGGGTTCAATTCATAGGAGCGCCGGAACGCGTCTTCCGCGTCTTGGAACTTGTTTTCAGCCAGATTCACGACGCCCAATTGGAACAGCGTATCGGGAGAACTGGGGTTCGCTTTCAGCATGGCGTTGAGCATTTCCCGGGAATCGGAAAACTTCTTCTGGCCCATGAGGGAAGCGGATTCGATCAGCTTCGCGTTGGCGTTATTCGGGTCGTACTTCAGGATGTCCTTCGCCGTCGTCAGGGCGGCATCGAACTCGCCGCGGCTTACCTGCATCTGCGCCAGGGCAACTCGGGCGGCCGTGTAATCCGGGCGCAGCTCAATTGCTTTCTGGAACTCCTGGTGGGCCTGTTCCGCGTCGCCGTGCAGGAAATAGGCACGGCCCAAATTGTAATGCGCCACAGGGTTGGTAGGGGCATGCGTAACCACCTGCTGCAGTTCGGTCATGGCCTTCGAAACGTCGCCCTTCTCCAGCAGCAGGGCGGCAGCCATTCCGCGGGCGTCATTATCGCCGGGGTTCTCTTTAAGAATCTGCGAGTTGATCTCGGCGGCTTCGGCGCGCTTGCCTTGGCGCAACAGCGCTTCGATAATGCGTTTCTGATACGTCGCCTTGTTCTTGGCGTCTTTGGTGATGCCGTCCCGGTATTCCCGGATGGCGCTATCGCCTTCGCCCACGCGCAGATAGAAATCGCCCACATCGAAGTAGGCCCGGTCGTATTCGCCCGCTTTGGACTTGAGCTGCTGGAGGACCTTCAACATGTCATCCCGGCGCTGCTCCATGGCGTATTGCTCGGCGAGCCAGATCAGGTAGCGGTACTGCTTCGGATTGGCGGCGTATCCCGCCTTCAGCAGCGCCTCAGCCTCAGGCCGCCGGTTCTGATACCAGAGGAGGGTGTATAGCTCGCGATACCCTTCGAGATAGGCCTTGTCCTTGTCGATGACGGCCCGGTAACGCTGTTCCGCTCCCGCAAGATCGTTGCCCAGCGTGAGCGAGCGGGCGATTTGCATGACTACGCCCTGCTGCCCCGGCTTGAGGCCGTCCGATATTTTGTACTCGCCCAGCGCGGCATCGAGATTCTTCTTAAACACGTCGGTACTCTTGACCTTGGCCGCCTCCACCGCCTGGATGTAGTAGTAGTCGCCCGTCAGCCGATGCCCGTCATAGGAGTTCCCGTCGCGCTGCAGCAGGGCGTCGCAGTAGGCCTTGACCTCTTTCAGCAGCTGCTCGTCGTGGGTGACGATCGGGCTCAGATAGATCTCAGTGATCTTTACGACTGCGTCCCAGTGGTCGGCGTTGCCCACCGGTATCAACTCGATCGCCCGGCGAAATTCCTGGACAGCGCGGGCAAAGTCAGGCTCCTCGAGCTTGAGGTACGTGAGCCCTAATCTGTAATGGGCCGATCCGTACCTGGCATCGATCTTGATCGCGTTCCTATATTGGATCGAAGCTTCCTTGTACCGCTCCCTGGCAAAATACTTGTTTCCGCTGTCCAAGTACCGTGCCTTGGTTACGTTAGGATCGCGGTTGCACGATACCAGCGCCAGCATCGTTGCGACCGTCAGTACGACGTGACGAATCGAAGGCATATCCACCTCACCGGATTGATTCTCTTACACTTTAAGACAGAGTCGCGCCATTCGCCATAGGCTGGTGGCGCCAAATCGCTGCGACTGCTCAATTTGGGCGTACCGTTACTGCAACCCGGGGCTCACCAACCGTTCTAAGGTACCACCTGTCACACTAGAAAACCGCAACCCCGGACGAACTTCCACGGTGGCCCGCCGCGTCTACTTGCCGATGCAGAAACCCGCAAAAATCCTGTTCAATATCTCATCGGCCGTTGTTCCGCCCGTAATGGCGTCCACAGCCGTTAGGGCCGCATAAAGATCGAGCAGCAGCATCTCGTGCGGGATGCCGCTTTCGACGGCCTCGCCACACTTCTCCAGCGCGGCGGCGGCGTCCCGCAGCGAGCGCTCCTGCCGCAGGCTGGTGATAAAGCCCGTTTCCCGATCAAGCCCGCCGGAAGGAGCCACGGCATCCACTACAATCTCACGCAGCCGGTCGATTCCCTCTCCGGTGAGAGCGCTCACCGGGACGGCCCCGGGGCAGGCGCCGAGGCCGGCGCGGCCCAGGTCGCACTTATTGCCCACAACCACAGAGAGGCCCTGCGATTCCGCCTGAGCGATCAGTTCCAGGTCCCGCCCAGCGGGGGGGGCGGAAATGTCGATCACCATGAGCCGGAGATCGGCGTCGGCCATGGCCTGAAAACTGCGCTCGATCCCGAGCGACTCCACCTTCTCGACGTTCTCCCGGATTCCCGCCGTATCACAGAGTCTCACGGGGATGCCTCCGATGGAGAACGATTCCGAAACCATGTCTCGCGTGGCGCCCGGAATCTCAGTCACGATGGCCCGGTCCTGCCGCAAAAGCGCGTTAAAGAGGCTGCTTTTCCCCACGTTCGGGCGGCCGGCGATCGTTAGCGCCAAGCCGGAGCGCACCAGCCCCCCGTACCGAAAGCTCTCCGCCAGTGCCGTGATGCCGTCTTGGATGGGCCGCATGCGGCCCAGGATCTCTTCGGCGCCGGCGATGCCGATATCGTCTTCGGCAAAATCGATCCCGGCTTCGAGCAACGCGATCAAATCCAGTAATTGCCCCTTGAGAGGGGCTATACGGCGCGAAACGGAGCCCCCGGCCTGTTGGGCGGCCACCCGGGCCTGGTAGAGCGTGCTGGCCTCTATCAAATCCCGGACGGCTTCGGCTTGCGGAAGATCGAGCCTCCCATTCAGAAAGGCGCGCAAAGTGAACTCGCCGGGCTCCGCCAGCCTGCCGCCCGCCCCAATCGCCCGCTCTACGGCATAGCGCAGGATCACCGGCGATCCGTGGCAGGAAATCTCCACCATGTCCTCTGCGGTGTAGGATTTCGGCTTTTCGAAGAAGGTGGCCACAACCTGATCGATGACGTGGCCGCTTTCATCCGCCAGTTCACCCAGGCGCGCGCGCCACGGCTGCCAGGCGCCGCCAGGCGGGAAGCGTAGAATGGAATCCGCAATCTCCCGGGCGCCCGGTCCGGAAAGACGGACTACGCCCAACCCTCCGCGTCCCGGCGGGGTGGAGATGGCGACGATGGAGTCGTCAGAGTTCAAGTCGGAGCAGTCCGGCCGCGGGCGGCCTAACGCCGCGCGCTTCGTGATCGCGGAGCCGGACGGTGCGGCTCGATGCCGCGCGGCGGCTCGGGCAAACTTGCCATACCGGCGGGATAAACCACTACCTGGCGCCCGGGACCAGAGCCGGCGCTTTCGCTGCGAACGGCGGTCTCATTCCGCAAAGCGAGGTGAATCACGCGGCGTTCGCGGCTGTTCATCGGGTTGAACCGGAATGGCGCGCCCGTGCGCTTCACTTTGTCGGCGGCCGCAAGCGCGCTCAGGCGCAACTCCTCGATTCGCAGCAAGCGGTAATCGTTGGCATCGAAGGAAATGCGCGAATGATGTTCCGAGGGCATCCGCAGCATTTCCATGGTCGCGTGCTCGAGTGCGAGCAACAGCTCAGCGCGGTTGGCGAGAAGCAGGTCCACATCCGGACCGGAGAACCTCAACACCACGTCGGGGGTTTCGAAATCGCCGTCTCCCGGTTCCTCGTCCGCGATCTCATAGGTGAGCTTGAAGCCTCCGTCCCTGAGGACGGTCTGCAAGAACGCATCCACGCGCGAACCGATGGATGCGACGCTGTACTTTCGGTCGTTCACGGGCTATGTCCTGCCGTTTCTTTTCTTGGGGGGCTCCACCGAGAGCGCAGCCTGACTCGCAACGGCCGTACGATTGAAGAACCATTGCTGCCCCATGTTCACCAAATTGCTGGTCAAGTAGTATAACACCAGGCCGCTTGGCAGATAGTAGAACATAAACCCGAAGATGAGCGGCATGAACATCATCATCTTCGCTTGAGCCGGGTCCTGAGTAGGCTGCGGGGTCATCTTCTGCATCATGAACTGGCTCACGATCATGATGATGGGCAGAATGTGAATCGGCAACTGCTCGGCCTGTGAGAGATCGGTTACCCAGAGCCAGCTTGCGCCCCGCATTTCCACCGAAACCGTAAACACCCGGTAAAACGCGAAGAAGAACGGAATCTGAAGCAGCATCGGGAAGCAGCCGCCCATCGGATTCACGCCGTTCTTCTTGTACAAATCCATCACTTCGGTGTTCTGGTCGGCCTTGCGCGGGTCGCGCAACCCCACGCTCTTATACTTCAAGTTGATGGCGTCGATCTGCGGCTTGAGCGCCTGCATCTTCCGCATCGACTTCATGTTCGAGAATTTCAACGGGAAGAGCACGAAGTTGAGGGCGATAGTCACCAGCACGATCGCCCAGCCGAAGCTGTGGACGAACGCGTTGTTCAGCCAGTTGGTGATCAGGAACAGCGGTTTGGCCAGCACCCCGATCCAGCTTCCGAAGTCCACTAACTGTTCGAGCTTGGGGTTGACGCTTCGGAGAAGATCCAGGTCCTTCGGGCCGACATAGAGCTCAAACCGGTTCGACGCCCCGTCGGATACCGCAATTCCGGCGAACGGCAGTGGCTTCGGGTCGAGCGCTGTCCGGACGGTGTTCGAAAAAGTAGTCTGCTGAACCCGGGCATCCCCCTGGGGCAGAAACACCGCGGAGAAGAACGTGTCCGAGACGCCTGCGAAGGAGTAGCTTCCGGTAGTGGTTATGGGGCCGTTTTTCGCCGCGGTCCCGGCCTGCGCCACCAGTTTGTTGTCCGTGACGCTGAAGTACAGGGACTTTCCATTCGCGGCCGGGTTGGCGACCGTGAGGTCCCCGAAGCCGCCGCGCCAGGTCAGCATGCTCGAAACCAGGTTCCCGTCCACGGATACTTCAGCGCTGACGCGGGAAATATAGCTGTTCTTCTCGAACCGGAATGTCTTTTTTACACTGATATGCCCGTCGGAGTACACGTAGGAAACGCCCAGGCCGTCGGCGTCCGCCGTCTGCTCATAGAACGACCAGTTCGCCTTCTTGGCGATGTCTTCGTGGGCAGGGATATAAAACGAGAGCGGATATTCAAGGCCGGACGCCGTATTCATCAACTCCAGCGGCTTCCGATCATTTCCCTTGAAAGCCTTGAGTTCCCAGCTCCGCAGGTTTGCGCCCTGGTTGCTGAGCACGACCCGGAACAGGTTCGTCTCGATTACGAGCGGGGCCAGCACGCGCTGCGGGGTTTCCGCCAAAGCGGGGCTAGCCGTTTGCCGCGCCGCGCCGGCCGGTTGCGCCTTCGCCGTCTGCTCCGCTGGGGCCGGTTGGGCCGGGGCGGGGCTGGCCGGAGCCGCCGTCTGGCCGGCGGCTGCCTTCTTGGGCGCGGCCGGGGGGGCCTGCGACTTGAAGACGTAGGGAGTCACGAACATCACGACGCCCATCAGCAGGAAGGCGAGCAACAGCCGCACTTCCATCGACATCTCTTTGGGCGGCTTAACCGGGCCGCCGCCCTGTTCTAGTTCAGGCATTCAAGAATCCGTGTTCCGTCGCGGGCTTTTCGCCCACGCGGCAGTTCGAAACCATTACCGGACGGGGTCGAATCCGCCGGCTTGGAACGGGTGGCACCGCGCCAGCCGCCACAACCCCATGCCGATGCCCTTGATCGCCCCATACCGCTCTACGGCCTCGCGCATATACTCCGAACAGGTCGGGTGGTAACGGCAGGCGGAGGGGATCGCGGGCGAGACCCAGCGTTTGTAGAAAACCAGCGATCGAATCAGGAGCCATCGCAGCGGAGAAGAAGCCTTTCCATCTCCCGCCGCAGCTCCGCCATCGGAGCATCGAAGGCCTTGCGTCGTGGATTGATGACGATGGAACACTTCGGGCTCAACTTGTCCAGTAGGAAACGCGCGGCCTCCCGGACCCGGCGTTTGATGCGGTTACGCACCACGGCATTGCCGAGGGCGCGCGGCGTAGTAAGCCCGATCCTGGGCGCTTCCAGTTGCGCATCGCGAAGGTAGAACGCAGCGAATAGCGGCCCTGAGTAGCGCACGCCTCCGTCGTAAACCTTTCGGTAATCGCTAGATCGGAGCAGGCGGACACGTTTCGGAAAACCAGCGATGGAGTACTACCTCTCAGAGCTGACCGTGAGCTTCTTGCGGCCCCGGGCGCGGCGGCGCGACAGTACCGCACGGCCATCTTTCGTCTCCATGCGGGTGAGAAAACCGTGCGTCTTGGCCCGGTGGCGGTTATTTGGTTGAAAAGTGCGTTTCGGCATTCCAGTTCAACTATTTAGTATAGACGAGGAAGTGATGCGGAGCAAATCGGGCGGATATTGGGCGCAAACCGGGTTCGCCGGTCGGCCGGCGCTTCCCGCTAACGTGTCATTCCGGTACGCTGCCGTGTCAGCGTCCCACGGCCGGAGGTTTGTCCAGCACGGAGAGAAGCAGGCAAAGTAGCACCAAAAGCAAAAGACCACCCGCGATCAACATGACGCCCCCTCCAAAGTTCTTGCAATTCGATAACCAATTTGGCCCGGAACGAAATAGCGCATTGTTGAGCGGAACTTCTTGTTGCGCTCCGGGTGTTTACATTCGAACGTCTACTAGTGGGCATATCGTCCAATGTCGTCCGAAGGAGCAGCCCAGGCATGAAGAGTACGCTGATTGGCTTATTTATGGCAGCCGCCGTGTGGGCCCAAACCACCGCCCCGGCGCAAACTGCATCTCCGCTCAAGGATTACTTGAGTTTGACCGATACCCAGGTGCAATCCATCAGAACCATACGCCAGCAGACCCAGCAAGCCACCGCCAGCCTGCGGCAGCAAGTGGCCGCGGATGAGAAGAAGCTGCAAACGGGATTGGCTAACGGAGCCGCGGCCGTCGAATTGGGCCAGATTCTTCTGGACGCTCAAGCGCTTCGCAAGCAGATCGGGACCCAGCAAACCGCGGCGCAGACCCAAATTCAAGCCGTGCTGACGGCCGACCAGAAGACCAAGCTACAGACGCTTTCCGCCGCGGCCAAACTCCTACCGCTGGTACGTCAGGCGGAAGCCATGGGGTTGATCGAGCCGGTGGCCCCGGCGGCCGTCGGACCCATGAACGGAGCTCAGCAGGGCGGCCAGGCCATGATGGGCAGACCCTAGCTATTCGCCCTTGCAGGCCGCGAGTTTCACGCCAAACGCGGTCACGAGTGACCAGCGTTCGCCTGTGCGCCGCTCGATCTGGAAGGCATCGGTAGCGCTGTCTGCCCGAACGCGCCAAGCGGGCGTGGGAGGGGAGGGCAGCCGGGGCGGCGTATCGGTTTCCTGAGTCACGCCCCAGGTAGCCCCGCCGTCATGCGTCGCATACAGCCGGTAGCGGCCGCGGGAGCCACGGCCGCGGTCGATTATCAGGCTGCCTTCCGCCTTGGTAGTGAACCGGAATTGCAGAATCGAGCCGACAGTCCCTTCCTCGTTGAATATCAGCCGCTTGCGCCACGTCTTTCCGCCGTCTGGAGTGAAAAGGAAGAACGGATCTTGAACTAGCGGGACGAGAGTTTCCCCGCCAACCCAGCCGGTATCGGAATCGGAGAATTGGATTCGGTCGAGCGCGGCGGCGGGTACGCGTTCGTGCGCCTCGCGCCACACGCGGCCGCCGTCCTCGCCTGCCAGCAGCACGCCAAAGAGCGTCGCGGGGCCGCTGTGGATGTTTCCAGCCAGGAATACGCGTCCGCCGGCCTCTTCGACGGCCGACAACTCCAGATACACCGGGCAGGGTTCTTCAGGCGAACAAGTCAATCCCGCCGATGCGAAGTCTTTTTCGGCGCAAGCATAGGGCAGGGCAATCGGCGTTCCGGAGTATTCCACCGAGGGCGGCCCGCCGGGGGCCGGTTGCGGCGCCTCTGGCGCTGGCTCCTGCGCCAGAATCGGGGCGGTCAGCAAGACCGCCGCGGCGGCAAGGGCGGCAAGCCGCGCCCGCGTTTCCCTCTTCATCACCCTGAACTCCGGTTTTCGCATTTCTCGCTGGCCCGTTGTGGCTATTGGAGATAGGCCCCTTTGAATTTGACAATTTCTGGGGTAATCGGCAACCTTTGAGCGCCTGCCGCCGTCAATATCTACAAATCCCCGTTACGACAGCGGGCGCACTCACCCCTACTACCCAAATGCGCCCGCTTTAAAACCCGATTCGGGTTCTCAAGAGTCGGCCACTCCTTCAAACAGCACGGTACTCAGGTAGCGTTCGGCCGCGTCCGGAAGCAGGCAAACGATCGTTTTGCCCGCAAACTCGGGCAGTTTCCCTAACCGCACGGCTACGGCTACGGCGGCGCCGCTCGAAATTCCCGCCAGGATGCCCTCCTCGCTTGCCAGGCGCCGGGCGAACTCGATTGCCTCATCGCTGGTGGCCAGTTCCACGCGGTCGAGGATAGAAATATCGAGAGTATCCGGAACAAAGCCCGCTCCGATGCCCTGTATCTTGTGAGGGCCGGCTTTCGGCGTCTCTCCGGCCAGCGTCTGGGTGATTACGGGGCTGGCCGCCGGCTCCACTCCCACCGATACGATCTTCTTTCCTTTTTCGTTCTTGATGTACCGCGACACGCCGGTGATCGTGCCGCCGGTGCCGATTCCGGCCACGAACGCGTCCACGGAGCCTTCGGTATCGTCCCAGATTTCCGGCCCGGTCGTCTTGAAATGGATTTCCGGGTTGGCCGGGTTCTTGAACTGCTGCAGCAGGAGATAACGTTTCGGGTCTGAGGCGGCAATCTCTTCCGCTTTGGCGATGGCCCCGGCCATCCCGCCCGAACCGCTGGTGAGAACCAGTTCCGCTCCGAGCGCCTTCAGCACCTTCCGCCGCTCGATGGACATCGTCTCCGGCATTGTCAGGGTGATGGGATAGCCGCGCGCGGCGGCGACGAAGGCGAGGGCGATGCCGGTGTTGCCGCTGGTGGGTTCGATCAACGCTTTGCCCGGCTTCAGCACGCCGCGCTGCTCGGCGTCCCAGACCATGGCGGCGCCAATCCGGCACTTTACGGAGTAGGCCGGGTTCCGGCCCTCCACCTTCACTAGGATGGTGGCCTTCCCGCCGTCGTTCATCCGGTTCAGGCGAACCAGTGGCGTGTGCCCGATGCTGCACGAGTTGTCGTTGTAGATTCGCACGTCAGATCTCCCAATTGAGCACGTACTTCTCTTGCTTTTCTTTCCAGGCGCGGAGCAGGTCGGCGAACGTGGTCTGATCGACGGTGCTCGAGATGGCGTCGTCCACCTGACGCCACATTGCGGTGAACGGGGTTTCCGGCTTCCGGCGGCCGCGCGTCTTGCCGGGCTCCGGGCCCTCCACCGATCGCAGCACCTCGCCCACGGTGATCGATTCGGGCGCGCGCGCCAGCAGGTATCCGCCTTCGGCCCCGCGCCGCGATTCCACGAACCCCGCCTGTTTGAGCCCGGCCAAAATCAGCTCCAAGAACTTCTGGGGGATCTTCTGCCGGCGCGCGATTCCGGCTATCCGCACGGGTTGTTCCCCGGTCTGCGACGCCAGGTCGAAAATCGCTTGCAGTGCGTATTCACTTTTTACGGAGATGTGCATAATGGGCGTTTCGGCGGCGTAGAATCACCGCTATCCCACTAGAGATTGTAGGACATGCGCTCGAAAGCGTCAAATGAACTGCCGTATCCGGCGAGGCGGCCTAGTTTCCGGCTTTGAGCGCGACCGTAATCTTTTCGATCAACTGCCGCGCCGTGTAGGGTTTCTGCATGAACGCGGCGACCTGTTCGGCCTTGAACCGGGCGCTTGCGGTGGCGCTGTCATATCCGGTTGAAACGATCACCTTCGCTTGCGGCAGCGCCAGCAGGATCTCGCCGATGGCCTCTTCTCCGCCCATCACAGGCATTGTGAGGTCGAGGAGCACCACACCGATCTCCGGGTGTTCCCGGGCAAAGCGTATCGCCTCACGGCCATCAGGCGCCGTCAGCACGGCGTAACCCCGCATCTCAAGGGCCGCGACGGCCACCCGGCGGACTATCTCCTCGTCGTCAACCACCAGGACGGTCACGCGCCCGGCCCTGCCGGTTGAAGCCGCTTGAGGCGCAACCGGCTGCGGTAGGGCGACGGCGGGAAAGATTACCTGGACCGAACTCCCCTTGGCCGGCGCGCTGTGCACTTCGATGCGAGCCCCGTGAGTGCGGGCGATGCCCGCTACCGCGGCGAGCCCCAGGCCGCGCCCCGTGAACTTGGTGGTGAAGAAGGGGTCGAACATGCGCGCCCTGGTCTCGGAGTCCATGCCGCAGCCGTCGTCGCGGACCTCAAGGTACACTCCGGCCGGCGCCGCCGGCCCGGTCTGAATCAGTATGGTCCCCGGGGCGTCGCCAATCGCTTCCACGGAATTCGCCACGAGGTTCAGCAGCAATTGCCGAATCTGGTTTGCGTCCGCCAGGACGGCGGGCAGGCGTACGGCGGTGCGAAATTCCAGGGCGACCTTCTTCGGAATCGCCGCCTCGATCAGCTTCTCCGTCTGCTGAACCAACTCGGAAAGGCAGATCGCCTGCACTTGGGGCCGAGCCTTGCCGGCGTAGGCGAGTAGCTGCTTTGTCAGGTCGGCGGCGCGCTGGCCTGCGTGGACGATCTCCTCCAGGCGTTGCTGCGAGACGGCGGGGTCTGCATCGCCGCCCAAAGCCAGGCTGGCATTGCCCATGATGCTTGTGAGCAGGTTGTTGAAGTCGTGAGCCACGCCGGCCGCAAGGGTTCCGATAGTTTCGAGCTTCTGCCCCTCGCGGAACTCATCCTCGACCCGGCGGCTCTCGGTAACGTCGGTGGCCAGCCATACGGCTCCCGAGGGTTCGCCCGCTTCGTTCAGAACGGGGTCCGCCCTCAAGCTCAGCACCTTCGCGCCCAGCTCGAGTTCGATCGACTCGCGCCTCTGGCTCCCCGGCATCCGCGTGAACGGCGCCTGCTCGGGCGTCAGGTTCGGCCAGAAGTCGCTTAAGCGGCTGCCAGCTACTTGCGAGGCCGGCCTGCCGATCAGGGACGCAAATTCCTCATTCGCCCGCAGTACGCGCCCGTCGAGATCGGTCACCGCCACGCCATCGCGGATCGCCTCGAAAGTCGCCTGCCATTCCCGTGCCAGCTTCTGCGCCTCCTGTTCGGCCCGGCGGGCGCTCAGAACGGAATTAATGGCGGCGACGAGAACTTCCGATTCCACCTGCTCCGTCAGTAAGGTTTCGGCGCCTGGGTTCCGACCCTGCGCGATGTCAGGGGTTTGCGCCAGCGAAGCGGCGCGGTGCAGCACCGGGATGCGGGCCGTAACGGGGTTCGATTTCAGTTTGCAGCAAACGTCGAAGCCGGCGCTATCCGGAAGATTGATGTCCAGCAGAATCACGTCGGGCCGTTCGGAGACCGCCAACCGCAGCGCGTCCGCGCCGCAGGCGGCTTCCTTCACCGCGAAATTGTTGCGCTCCAGCAGGCGCGTGACCGCATAGCGGCACGCCTCGTCGTTATCGACGTTCAGAACGAGCGGTTTTTCGGGAATTGGCGCGACAGGCTCCATAATCAGCTCCGCGGCAAAGGTTTCTCCGTTGGGAGCCACCGCCCCGGCCGAGCTGATTGCTTCCAGGCTCCTGTTGCCGGTATCGAAGGGCGAGAGAACTCACTTCGAGAATACCGCAACCGGAACGGAGCGCATCGCGGGGCGCTCCGGCGTGACCAGCCCATCGCATTTGCGGGACAGGGCGTTGTCGATTACTCCGGGGGCGTCTGGGAGGCGGCAGGCAGCTACTTGGCCAGGTCAATCCCGAGTTTCTTGAGTTCCTCGGCGTAGTACCGCCGATGCAGCAGGTCCCATTCCTCGCTGCCTTCGGGGATCTCGCGCTTCTGGGTGCGAATCTTTTGCCGGGAGAAACGGTCCACTTTCTCTTCGGCCACCAGAAGCTCCGTCATGAAGCGAAGAATTTCCAGGCGCACGTTATTCAGGTCGCGATCTTTCAGGCGCACGTCGCGGTTCTTGTGCAGGGATTCCACCAGATGATGGGAAATCTGGGTCGCCTTGTCGCGCGAGAGCTTCATGTTGTCGCCCGTATCGCGGCCGGCGGCGCGGATCACCTTGCGCTGCGAAATCAGGGTGTTCTTGATGCGCCGGAACATCTCCTGATAGCTCACGCCCTCCCTGCGCATGTACTCGCTGTACTGGCTGAGAAGATCGCGCACCTCGTCATTCAGGCGGTCCTCCACGGCCAGTTCCTCGTTGATCACGTCGGCCATTTTTTCGGCGACGCTTTCCGGAACGCTCGTTTCAATCACGTTGGGCGTGAGCCTCTTGACGAGTTGTCGTGAGAGGTATGCGACGAATTCTCTAGCCAGCAGCATTCTTTAGGGTGAAGACGTAGTTTATCATGTACGCGGGTCCCGCCGACGGCATGTGCTAAAACGCACCCCAAAAAGCCGATCTTCTGTATCCGAGATCACTCCGGCGCGTATAGGGTTTAGATAGCCGCACTGTGGAAGTGTGCATAATCTCTCTGAGGCCTGCGCCCGGTGCGGGGAGGATTACCCGATGAAGCGAAGTGACGACTGCTCAATTTCGTGCGAAGACGCACTGACCTATCTGCCGCGGAAACCCGTTCAGGAATTCGCGAAGGAGCGGATGATTTACAGCCCGGAGCGGCCGTCGGAGCACCTCTACGTTGTCATTCTGGGCCGCGTGAAGATTTCCAGCACGGCGGAGGACGGCTGCCAGACGATCGCCCGCATCGTCAGGGCTGAAGGAATGTTCGGCGAATCGTCGCTCATCGGCTCGGCTGGACGTAGCGAGACGGCCACCGCGCTGGACACCGTCAGCCTGATGGCGTGGACCAGGGCCGAAATCGAGCAGTACATCGAGCGTGAGCCGAGGCTCGGGGTGGCGCTGGCCCAGTATATGGTGCGGCAGTGCCTGGATCTGCAGGACCGCATCGAGAGTATGGCCGTTTATAAGACGCCGGAGAGGGTCATGCTCGCCCTGGTGCAATTGGGCCAGACGCTCGGTTCGCCAATGGCCGACGGTTCCACGCGAATCGCCGCCCTCACCCACCACACCATCGCCGAGTTCGTCGGCACGTCGCGGGAAATTGTGACGTTCCAGATGAATCGTCTGCGCCGGATGGGCATGTTGCGGTATTCCCGCAAGCACATCGATGTCTACGCGGACGCGATAGCGGAATCACTGCGGAGCCAGGGCATTGCCGTGAACCGCAGCGGCGGGATACTGACCCACTTCGCGGCTGGGTAGCGCGCTACAAGAAACTCCGTTGGTGGCGCGCGCTTTCGAGCGTGCAGAGCCGCGATTCGTCGCGGCTTTTTCTTTGTGTCTCATCGATTAGGGCGGTTTACGCAATGCGGCAAAGGTGTGTGAGCCGCTGCGGGGGCGCTGCGCAAGCAGGGCAGGGCGCAACCGACTTCCGGCGCCGACGAATTGACAAGCGACTCTTGTCACTGTACGCTGGTGGTTGTGATTCGAAGCTTTCGACACCGAGGGTTGAAACGGCTGTGGGAAGGCGATCCTAGCCGGGTAAGCGCGGCGTTGAGAGAGCGCATTGAGAACGTACTGTCCGTCCTGGATGCCGCGGCCTTGCCGAGTGATCTGGACCTTCCTGGATACCGTTTGCACAGCCTGAAAGGTGAGTTGAAGGGTCTTTGGTCAGTTACAGTGAGCGGCAATTGGCGGGTCACCTTTCGGATCGAAAATGGCAGTGCGTTCGATGTTGATCTGACGGACTATCACTAGGAGACTACGATGCCCATGAAGAACCCGCCGCACCCTGGACGTATCGTAAGGCAGGACTGCGTAGAACCGCTTGGGCTGACGATTACCGCGGCGGCCAAGGCGCTCGGCGTGACCCGGCAGGCGCTCAATAATCTTGTGAACGGAAAAGCCGGAATTTCGCCGGAGATGGCGGTGCGGCTGTCAAAGGCATTCGGCGGAAGCGCTGAGATGTGGCTGCGCCTTCAAGCCAATTACGATCTGACACGGGTGCGGCTGGACGAAATCGAAGTGAAACGATATCGACGCGCGTCCTGATGGGCCTTCGGTTCCGCGTTAGGTGCGCCGGAGAATTGAGGTAGTCGAAATCGGACAAGCCCGTTCCACAGCTCGGCGGCCCAGTTTCCGAGTGGCGCGTAATACGGCCAGAGCCGGTATGAAGTGTTTCAGGCAGGTGTTGCGGAAAGAAGCGAACGTCGCCCCGTCGAGAATGGAACTCCGGGGCTCGCCATCTCGTACCTATGCTGGAGTCCAGATGACCCAATCTACGAATGCACGGATCGCCGGCTTCACTTTTCTCTTTTACATCGTGGCGGGAATCGCCGGCATGATCTTGTTCAGTCAGGCGACCGGCGGCGGGGAGGTTGGCGCAAAGCTCGCGAGCATCGCACTGCATATCCTCCAACTGCGCCTGTCCATCATCCTCGGCCTGCTCCAGGCCGTATGCGCCATCGTCTTGGCCGTGACGCTGTACGCCATTACGCGCAACCAGGATTCAGACCTTGCTATGCTGGCGCTGGTATTTCGAGTTGGCGAGGGCTTGCTTGCGGCGATCTCCACCCGCACCGCCACGCAATTGCTCTGGTTAGGGACATCCGCCGGGCCAAGAGCGCCGGATGCCGTGACATTGCGAGCGCTCGGTACGTATCTTCTCGATGGGCCCGGCTGGAATATGTCCGCAATCCTGTTTGCTATGGGCAGCACTCTTTTCTCCTATCTGTTCCTCCGGGGCCGGACAATCCCCGTTCCGCTAGCGTGGACGGGCGTAATTGCCTCGGTCCTTCTCGTGGTGACCCTTCCCCTGCAAATGGCTGGTTTCTTGAGCGGCCCGGTCACATCATATGTGTGGTTGCCAATGCTCGCGTTCGAATTGCCACTCGCCTTCTGGCTAGTGATCAAGGGTGTCAGAACGTAAGCTACGGATTGAACCTGTAGCCGCTCGGCGTCGGGACTCCACCTTCGAGAGACTCCGCCCCAACACGCATTTCTGGTTCAGTCAACCACTCATGATGCTGGATCGGGCCACCGCCCGGGTTGTCGGCAACCCGGAAGTTGTCCACGCGGTCTTGAAGTGGGTTCTCGGAAACTTGCCACCCCAAAACCGACCGGCGGCATGAACTTTTCGCTTGTGCTTCTGGCAGGGCGCTTCGGGCCAAGTCAAAGCCGGCACGAATGCCGGCTCTGCGCGCTCGAAAGCGCGCGCCACAACGAGACGGGGGGTTAGTCGTAGACGAAGTGGAGGACCTTCTTCAGGTCTTCCCAGGCTTCGCGCTTGGCGTCCTGGTTGTAGGGGCGAAGCAGGTACGAGGGGTGGAACGTTACCAGCAGCGGAATGTCCTTCCAGGAAAGCCACTTACCTCTGAGTTTCGTTACGCCTTCCTTGTGGCCGGTGAGCGCCCGCGCTGCCGTGCCGCCTAGCGCGCAAATCGCTTTGGGCTTGATGGCGACCAACTGCCTGTAGAGGAACTGCCCGCAGATTTCCATCTCGACGGGCTCCGGCGTGCGGTTTTCCGGGGGCCGGCATTTCACTACGTTGCAGATGTAGACGTCCTCGCGTTTGAGCTGGATGCCTTCCTTCTTGGCTGTGTTCTCGATCATCTGCGTGAGCAATTGCCCGGCGCGGCCCACGAAGGGAATCCCCTGGGCGTCTTCATCGGCTCCGGGGCCTTCGCCGACAAAGACCAATGGCGATTTCTCGTTGCCTACGCCGAACACCAGCTTGTTGCGTCCCTGGTGCAGGGCGCAGCGCTTGCAGTCGCCGATATCGGTGAGAATCTGTGTGAGCGTTTCCGCGCGGTCTGCCATTTCGATCCTGGTTGGGGGAGCGGGGGCCGGGGGTTCCGGAGCGGCTGCGGCCGGGGCTGTCTCTACGGCGGCCACCGGAGGGGTGGGGGTGCGCCGGTAGACCCAGTCGATGCCCAAGTCCTGGTAAAACTCCAGATAGTTGCGAATCCGCTCAGCGTCCATGGGCGGCCTGAAGCGCGAATCGGAGTTTCAGCGCCTCGTCGAAAATGCGGTCTGCGATCTCCCGCTTGCTCGCGCGCGGCAGCGAGATCACCTCGCCTGTTCGCAGCGCCAGCGCCACCTCGTTGTCTTCGGACCCGAAGCCGAGGTCTCCGCCCACCAGGTTGCCGACGATCATGTCGCAATTCTTGGTTTCGAGCTTGCGCCGCGCTTCGCGTTCCAGGTTCTGGGTTTCCGCCGCAAAACCGATCAGCAGCCGGTCGCCCTTCTGGCGTCCCAACTCGGCCAGGATATCGGGAGTCGGGTCGAACTCCAGCGTGATCCGCGCGGCAGTCTTCTTTACCTTCTGGTCGGGGACCTTGCTGAGGTGGAAATCGGCTACGGCGGCCGCTTTGATCACGATGCCCGCCGGTTCCAGATTCTCGAAAACCTTGTCGCGCATCTCTACGGCCGTCTGGACCGGAACCAGTTCCACTCCGCGCGGGGCGGGGATGCTCACCGGCCCGGAAATCAGGATCACGCGCGCGCCGCGTGATACGGCGGCCTCGGCCAGGGCATAGCCCATCTTGCCGCTGGAGCGATTGGAAATATAGCGGACGGGGTCCAGCGGTTCCTGCGTCGGCCCGGCCGTAATCAGGACCGTTTCTCCCTCAAGGTCGGTGCGTTTCGCGCCGGCCCGCGCCACCGCGGCGGCAATGGTCTCGGGATTCGCCAGGCGGCCCGGGCCCGTCATGCCGCACGCCAGGTAGCCGCTCTCGGGCTCCACGATGTGATGCCCGCGCCGGCGCAGCGTCTCCAGATTGGCTTGCGTGGCGGGGTGGTTCCACATATTGACGTTCATCGCCGGGGCCAGCACAACCGGACCCGTGAACGCCAGATAGATCGTGGAAAGGAAATCGCCCGCGAGGCCGTGCGCCAGCTTGGCCATCAGATCGGCCGTTGCGGGGGCGATCACCAGGACGTCGCTTTCCTGCGCCACGGAGATGTGCCCAATGGCGTGCTCCACCTCAAACATGTTGGTGAGCGTCTTGCGGCCAGTTAAAGCGGAGAAGGTAAGCGGCTGCACGAACTCCCGCGCGGCGTCCGTCATCACCGCCTGGACTTCGTGCCCCTGCTGCATTAGCAGGCGGGCCAGTTCCGCGGCTTTGTAAGCCGCGATCCCGCCGCTGACGCCCAGAATGATCTTCATAGGAGTGCCCGCGGGCTTGCGGATTTAGAGAGCCGGCTCGGGCTTCCGCTCGTGCGATAACGGGCCGGTCAGGGTGTACTTCACCAGGCCGCGCCGTACTTCTTCCGTCGCGATCACGGTCGGCTTTTTCGAGGAGGTGGGCAGCACGGGGCGCGCGCCGGCCTGCAACTGCCGAGCCCGCTTAGCGGCTACGATGATGAACCGGTACGTGCTCTGCTCCGGGTCATCCGGCAGCGTGCAATGGGCGTTGTTGCGTGGGGCTTTGTCGGCCATAAAACTCAAAATCTCCTAAACTTCGAATGTTTCCAAAATGGGCCGTATCCGGTCTTCGATCCGGATCCGCCGCACCCGCTCGGCCTGTACGATCGCGCTCAATATGGCGTCCGATTCGATCAGGTCGCGGTTCACCAAAACGTAATCGTAGGCCGCGTAGTTCCGGATTTCCTCAGCTGCGTCGCGGAGCCTCCGGGTGACTACCTCATCGGAATCCTCCCCCCGGGCGCGCAGCCGGGCTTCCAGAACCTGGCGCGAGGGGGCTAGAACAAAAATCGTTACCGCCTCTGGAATCCGGTCCTTTAATTGTCTCGCACCTTTTACGTCGATGTCGAGCACCACATCCTTCCCCTCGGCATTGGCCTGGGTCAGGACGCTCCTATGCGTGCCGTAGTAGTTCCCGAAAACGTCGGCCCATTCCAGGAATTCCCCGGCCGCGATCATGGCCTCGAACTCCGGGCGGGCGACGTAGTGATAGTTTACGCCATCCACTTCATTGCCGCGCCGGGCGCGGGTGGTGTACGAGACGGAGAACAGCAGTCCCGGAACGCTGGCGAGCAGGCGTTTCACCAGCGTGGTCTTCCCCGATCCCGAGGGGGCCGAAATTATGAAAACCGTCTTCATTTGGAAGCGGCTCAGCCGCGGCTACTCCAGATTTAGCGATTGTTCCCGGATCTTGTCGATTTCCGATTTTACAGCCAGTCCCAATTCCGTGATGGTCAGGCCCAGGTCGCCCAGGCCGCCCGTCTTGGAAAGAGCCGTGTTCGATTCGCGGTTCATTTCCTGGAGCAGAAAGTCCAGGCGCTTTCCCACTTCGCCATCGCCCGCCAGCAACTGCTCTACCTGTGCCGCGTGCGTCCGCAGGCGCACCAATTCTTCGGCGATGTCGCTGCGGTCGGCCAGCAGGGCGGCTTCCTGCGCCAGCCGCTGCGGGTCCATGCCGGCGCCCTTGAGCAGGTCCGCCAGTTTTTCCCGCAGACGCTTGTGAAAGACGGCCACGGCGCCCGAGCGGATCTGGTCGATGCGGGCTACGATCTCGCAGATATTGCGGCAGCGGTCGCGCATCTCGGCGGCTATGGCCGCGCCCTCGCGTTCCCGGAAGGCGTTGATAACGGCCACGGCGTCGGCCGCCGCGCCGAGGGCGGCTTGCCGCAGATCCTCGTCCTCGTCCTGCATGGCCGGGGTAGTCAGCATACCGGGCGTTCGGAGGGCGGAGTTGAGATCCGGCTGCCCCGCGATGCCGTAGGCGCCCGCGGCTTCCTGGTAGGCGCGCATGTACGCTTCGAGCAGGGGCCGGTTCAAGGCGGGCGCCCCGGGCCCTCCCGCGCGCGCTACAGACAGCTGCGCTTGCACGTGGCCCCGGGCCATGCCGCGTTTCAGGGCGGCCCTCAGGTCTTCCTCCAGCCATTCGAGATCCGGCGGCAGGTGGAAGTGCAGGTCTAATCCGCGGTGGTTGACGCTCTTCAACGAGAGGACGATCTCCCCGCCCGCGTAGGCCTTGGCCACCCGCGCGAATCCGGTCATGCTTCTAACGCTCAAAGGTCCACCACCGATCCGGCGTCTTCGAACTGGAGTTCGTGAAGCCGTTGATATATTCCGCCGCCATTTACCAATTCCTCGTGCGTGCCGGTCTCGCTGACGCGGCCTTTTGAGAGCACCACAATCTTATCGGCGCGCCTGATGGTGGAGAGGCGGTGGGCGATTACGATTACCGTCCTGTGCTCCATCAGGTTGGCCAGGGCCTTCTGCACCAGCATCTCCGATTCCGTGTCGAGATGCGACGTGGCCTCGTCCAGAATGAGCACGGGCGCGTTCTTCAGCAGCGCGCGGGCGATCGCCAGCCGCTGGCGCTGGCCCCCGCTCAACTTTACGCCTCGGTCGCCGATCCCCGTCTCGTAGCCTTCGGGGAGGCGTGCTATGAACTCGTCGGCCAGCGCCGTTTCCGCCGCCCGGCGTATCTCTTCCTCGGTCGCGCCCGGGCGCCCGTAGGCGATGTTATTCCGCACCGTATCGTTGAACAGGAAGGTATCCTGCGCCACGATGCCGATGAGGCCGCGCAGCGAAGCCAGGCTCACGTCGCGGATATCCTGTCCGTCGATCTTCACGGCGCCTTCGTCCACGTCGTAGAACCGGGCAGCCAGATTCGCGATGGTCGATTTACCGGCGCCGCTCGCGCCTACTAGCGCCAGCACTTCTCCCGACTGCACTTCGATGCTGAGGTTCTGGATCTGAAATCCGTTGGGAGAGCAGGGGTAGCTGAAGGTAACGTTTTCGAAGGCGATCGAGTGCGCCAACCCTTTGAGCGCCGGAGCGCCGGGCTTATCGACGATGCTTACCGGGTAATCGAGGTATTCGAAAACGGTCTGAGACGCGCCCAAGGCCTGTTCGAAGATATTGTGAATGCCCACCAGGCGCTTGACGGGTTCGAGCAGCATCACCAGCGCGATGACGAAGCTGGCGAAATCCGGCGCCGTCAGTTCGTGCGCCATAATCTGATTGCGCGCATACCAGAGCAGCCCGGCAATCGCCAGCGCCGCGACCACTTCGATCAGCGGCGAGGAAAGCGCCTGCAAACCCACGTACCGCAGATTCGTTCGCAATAGCTTCTGCGCCGAGCGGCGGAACTTACTTGCCTCCAGGTTTTCCGCTCCGAAGGCCTTCACCACCATGTGGCCTGCCAGCGTTTCCTGGAGCACCTGGTTCAACTCGCCCTGCCGTTCCTGGGCGCGGCGGCTGGCCGAGCGAATGCGGCGGCCGATGGTAGTTGTGGGCAGGATGATGAACGGCAGCAGCGCCATGCTGATCAGCGCCAGTTTCCAATCCTTCCCCAGAACTACCAGCGTCAGCGCCACGGCGGCGAAGAACTGCCGCAGCAGGTCTGCCAGTATGTGCGAAAGGGCCACCTGGACCTTGTCGATATCGTTCATGATCGACGACATCATGCGGCCCGTGGCGCGCGATTCGAAAAACTCGGCGCTCTGCTTCAGGACTTTCTCGAAGACCACGTCGCGGAGGTTCGTGATCGCCGAGAAGCCGACGTAATTGATCAGATAGTTGCCCGCGTAATCGCACACGCCCTTGATCAGGAACACGGCGAAGATGGCAAAGGCCACCATCGTCCAGATGTTGTGTATTCCCGGCGGCAGCAGGGAATTCAGGTAGAACGAATGGTGGAAGACGGGGTCGGTATAGAGCTTGACGGGAGTGTTGGGGGCCTGCGGATCTAATACACGGTAGAGTATGGGGCCCACAAGCAGCGCCATCATCGCGGTCGCGCCGCCGGCGGCGCACATGAGCACTACCGAGAGCGCCAGATACCCGCTGTACCGGCGCGCATAAGCCAGCAGACGCGTCAGTTCCCGCATCGGAGCGCCTCCGGGCTGTCAGTAAATGCGTATTTCAAAATGAAAACCGTGGAGCCGGCGAATGCGTATCCGCCCGGCCGCCGCAGTTGGGCGACGGGCGCCCGGCCCGCCCGCGGCGGACTTTGGAGCACGCTTCCCACGCGCCGCCTACGGCTCGACTCTCGCCTCGTCAACGAGCATGACGGGGATGTCGTCGCGAATAGGGTAGACGCGATGGCATTCAACGCACTTCAAGCCGCTCTCGTCGGCCTTGAGTTCCACGGTCGCCTTGCAAACGGGGCACACGAGGATTTCGAGCAGATCTTTGCTGATGGCCATAGCGAACTATCAGTTTAGCAGGTAACGGAAATCCGACGCCTGCCGCGTGCCGTGCGCGCTATGCTATTGGTTTGCCGCCACATCCGTTACCCGAAGAAGGCGAAACCCCGCGGCCGCGCGCCGCCGCGGTGGTGATTTCCCATAATAGCGTCGCGGCGCTGCGCCGGTGCCTCGAATCGCTCGAAGCCTCGGACGGCCGCGACCGTTTGGAAGTCATCGTGGTCGATAACGGCTCCCGCGACGGAAGCGCCGCGCTCGATTCGGACTTTCCGAATGTGCAGTTCGTGCGGCTCCCTAAGAATTTCGGCCTCACTAAGGCCTTGAATATTGGCTGGCGAGCGGCCAATGCCGAATATGTGTTGTTTTTGCATGCAGATACCGAGGTCGAGCCCCCGGCGGTAGCCGCCTTGGCGAATGTGTTGGACGCCCGCCCGGATACCTGGGCGGTTTGCCCCCTATTAGTGGATGGCCAAGGGGCCCCGGCGCCGCAGTTGGGCCGTTTCCCCCCCGATCAAACCTTCCGGCCCGCCCAAGTTACCGGCTCCGAGCCCCTGGCCGTGGAGTACCCGCGCGGGGCGGCGTTGATGGTCCGCGTGGCCGTGATCAAGTCCATCCGCCAAATCGATGAGCGGTACGGGCAGTTTGGGAGCGATGCGGATCTGGCCGCGCAGATCGTCCGCGCGGGAAAGTCTATTTTGCTCGTGCCTGCCGCGCGCGTCCGCCATGATGGAGGCGGCGAGCATTCTCCCGCGGAGCTGGCCGACGTCCGCTTGGCTAGGGCGGTGTTTGCGGGCAAGTACCACGGTTTCGCAGCCGGCCTCCAGGCGCGGCTGGCCTCGATTCTTCAGCCTCTGGTCTCGTTTCGGTTCGGAGAACTGAAGTACACGCTGGCCGGCCAGAAGATCGACGGCTCGCAATACTGACCGATAGCGGCTACCGTTCGTCTATCCCCCATATTTACCTTTGATATCTGTTATTTGGCCTCAGGCAGGGATAACATTTACCCTATGGAAGCCCTACTCTGGATTCTCATGCCCGGTTGTGCGGCTGTGGCTTCCGGCCTGTTGGCCTGGTTCGTGATGGAATCGCGCATGGAGGTGAAGCTGGCCCAGGAACGGGAACGCCTCGCCGACCAGCGTGAGGACCTCGCCGAACGCCGCGGGGAAATGAAGGCCGAGAAGGCGGGCATGGACACCACCATTCAGGCCGCCTTGCACGCGGCCGAGGAAGGCGCGCGGCGTCAGGCGCTCGAAACGTTCTTGCAGGAACTGCGCGTTGAGCAGCGGCACTACACCCGCGAAAACCGGCTTCTCATGCAGAACCGCAAGAGCCTCGTCCTCCAAGAGCGGATGTACTTCAAGACCATTCCCCTTTCGGATTGGATCGAGCACGAAATCCTGCTCGACGACGGCGCCGACGTGGATCGGATGGTCAGGGATATGACCATCTTCGATAAGAGCGTCGTCACCATCGACACCCCCCGGCCCCGCAAGGCGCTGGCCTAGCTCGCTGTTCCGAAATCCGCGAGACCACCGCGGCGATTCCACATTTGTTCCGTTCCGGCCGGCCAAAGCTAGTACATTAATAAAAGTAAATGACTCTCTCCACCGGGGCGCATGCCTAGAACAATTGAGCAGCGAAAGCGGGCCGTCGCGCTCACGTCCCTCGCGGCGGCTGTTGGGCTCACCGCGTTCAAGGTGGTTATCGGGCTGCTGACGGGCAGCCTTGGCATCCTGGCCGAAGCGGCCCATTCCGGCCTGGATCTCGTCGCCGCCGGAGCCACGTACGTGGCGGTCCGCACGTCATCCCGCCCGCCCGACCGCGAGCACCGTTACGGCCACGGGAAGATCGAGAATCTCTCGGCGCTGTTCGAAACGGTTCTGCTGCTGGCTACCTGCGTTTGGATCGTTTACGCAGCCGTTAACCGGCTGATGAAGGGCGGCGTTGAAGTCGAGGTGACGGCATGGTCTTTCATCGTGATGGCCACGTCGATAGCGATCGACTGGTCGCGGTCGCGAGCGTTATACCGCGTGGCCAAAGAGACCCGCAGCCAGGCGCTTGAGGCCGACGCGCTGCACTTCCAAACCGATATCTGGAGTTCCTCGGTGGTGATCGTCGGCTTGATTTGCGTGCGGATAGCCCAGTGGGCGCCGGCGATCGGGTGGCTGCGTAACGCCGATGCGGTGGCCGCCCTGGCGGTGGCCGCGATCGCCGTCGTCGTCACGGTCCGTTTGGGGGTGCGCACGGTGGAGGCTCTGATGGATGCCGCGCCGTCGGATATGGAGCGACGCATCGTCCAAGCGGCTGAGTCTGTCCCCGGCGTGATTGATTGCCACCACGTCCGCTTCCGATACTCCGGCCCGACGCTCTTCGTGGACGCCCACATCTCCATGGACGGACAAATGCCGTTAGCCACCGCCCATCAAATCGCGGACCAGGTTGAGACGGCTATTCAGGCTGAGTTTCCGGAAGCCGATGTTACGGTACATCCGGAACCGGCAGCAGCGGCGCCAGGGGCCTGACGGGCTACTTCGCCAAGACTTCGAGCGCCTTCTTGACCACGGGATCGTTCGCGGTCTTGGGTTGCTCGGCCGGCGGCTCGGCGCCCGGAAGCGGCTCTCCGCTTTCGTCCAATTCGACGCTCGGCTCGGCGGCGGCCACCAGCACGGCGGGCGTTACGAAGTCATCCTGAATCGCCTGCCCCGCGGGGGAGTAGTACTTGGCGACGGAAAGAATAATCGCTCCGCCATCGTCCATCGGAATCGCCTTGCGGCTGGCGGCGTCTCCGTAGGTGCGCTCACCCACCAACTGGGCCCGCTTATTGTCCTGCAGCGCGGCGGCGGCGATCTCGGCGCCCGAGGCCGTTCCGCGGTTCACCAGCACGGCCAGCGGCGCCTGTGTGATTGCCTTGGCTGCGTCGGCTTGAAAATCCTGCCGCGGTACGCGCTGTCCCTGCAAGTAGGTGATCAAACCCTTGTTCAAGAAGAGATTCGCCAGCGCGATTCCGTCCTCCGGGGACCCGCCCGCGCAGTTGCGCAGATCGAGCACCAGCTTCGCTGCGCCGTCCTTCTGCAACTTCTGCACCGCGTCGGCAGTCTGCTTCACCTGGGCCGCTCCCAGCGCATCCAGGTTGATGTAGCCCACGTTGTCCGCCAGCAACTGGCTGGTGGCGGGTGGGGAATCCAGGTTTCCGCGAACGAGGGTGATCTTCTGGGGATCGGGCTGCCTGGAACGGACCGCGGTCAACTCAATCGAGGTCCCCGGGTCGCCTTGCAGCAGCATATCCGCGTACGCCAAGGGCATATCGCGGGTAGCGACGCCTTGGATCGTCTCGATCATGTCGCCCGTCGCAAGCCCCGCCTTCGCCGCCGGTGAACCCGCGGTGGCATCCACCACGCCGACGTAGCCGAAGCGCTTCGAAAGGATCAAGCCGACGCTCGCCCGCTTTACGTTCCGGTTCTTGAGGTAGTCCTTATATTGATCCGCGTTCAGATAGCTGGCGAAGGGATCGATCGCTTCGAGCATGCCGTTCAGCGCGCCCAGGGTGACGCTCTTCATGTCCGGTTCTTCGACGTATTCGCTCTTGATGCGCGCGACCACGTCGCTGAACACTCCGATGTGCTTGAGGGTGTCCTCCTGAGTGGAGGAGCCCTGGCCCAACAGGCTGCCGATCAGCAGGAGGGCGGAAAGACACGTCGAAGCGCTCACCACTACGTACTTCAAACGGCTGCTCATAAGTGAAAAATACTCCCGAGGCCTTCAGCCCATTATACTTCGGCGGCGGGAGCGCACTTCCCCCGCAGGGCCTCTTCCCATTCGACGCTCCAGGCAACCGTTTGGTTGTGGCTAACCGGAAGCTATTTCCAGGCCATGCGCTCGCGCAGACTATTGATGTGCGCGGCGTGGTGCCTGCTGTGCCAGGCGTACATGGCCAGCGTAAGGTCCAGCCGCATGTTTCCGCGCTCCGGGTGCTGGAAAGTGCGTGCGAAATCCTGTTCCGACATCCCTTCGAGTAGCGCGGTTAACCGCCGGTGTATTCCGTCGATCATTTCGAGCGATGCTTCGAGCGGGGCCGTACGGGCGTCGGGCAGTTCGGCCCACTTCGCCTGGTCGTACGCCTTGATCGTGGGATTCTGTTCGGTCAGGGCCAGCCGGAAACGTACGTAAGCGTTCATATGGCTATCGGCCACGTGATGGATCACTTGCCGCACGGTCCAGCCGCCCGGCCTATAGGGAGTGTCCAACTGGGCTTCGCTGAGGCTCTTGACGGCATCGCGGTAGCAAGCCGGGGCCTCGGCAATCTGCCCGATCCATTCCCGCCGTTCCGCCGCAGTCAATGACGCCGGAGGCGCAAACTCACCGATGGGGTAGCTCAAGTTCATGTCCCGATCTTATACTTCGCTTGAACCGCCTGTAAATGGCTGCCGGCAGCGGTTTGGTGGGGCATGCTTTAGCTTGCCCGCAACTTCCTCGTTCTTGGAAGGACGGGGTGGCTAAAGCATGCCCCACCACGCGACGAGACCGTGCTTAATCGCGAGTCGGCCGCTGCTCGGGTACGGCGGCCGGCGCGGGCGCGGGTGGACCGCTCGGAACCGCGCGTTCGAACTCGGGGAAGAAGAAGTTGAGCCCCTTCGAGTTCATCTGCACGGTCTGAATGGAATCGCCGAAAACCATCATCTGTTCGTTGGCGGGGGTCCAGCGCGGCCATTTGATGGCGGGGGTATTCGGATCTCCGGTCTTGGCGAACGCGATCAACGAGTCGGAGAGCTTATTCGATAGATCGCGGTCATACGGCGTCCAATTGCGCGTTACCCGGAACATGTTGTAGTTGTCCTGGGTCTGGAACCAGTAGGGCACTTCGCCGGTGTGATACGCGCCCACCGTCGCCGGGTCGTGATCCGAGAATTTCACTCCGGGCGCATAGGGGTGCACGCGGGCGAAATCGTTGATGAAAATCGGCGCTTTGCCGGTTTTCGCCTGCGCTACGCCCCACGCGCGCGACGTGCTTTCCATTCCGGCTTCGCGCGCTGCTTTGGCTCCCATGGCGGGGACGTCGGCGTCTTTGGCTACGGGATAGAGGGACAGGAATTCATCCGCGCGGGCGCCGTAAAGCTTCTTTGCCGCGGCCTGGTACTCGGCAACGGTCTTCGACGTGCGCAAGGCGTTCGAGCTTTCATCGTTCATGAAGCCCAATATCAAGGGGATATCGTTCTGCTTCCCGTCCGCGAAGAGCTGCCAGGGCGAAGCGGGCAGCACGTAGCCGTCCACGTTGGGCTGGAATCGCGGACCGTTCTGGACGTTCGCCACGCTCATCACGTAATCCGAAGGCAGATTTCGCATTTCCTCCAGATTCGCTTTCTTCAACAGCTTCTGGAATGCCACGCCCGCCGCTTCTGCTTCCTTCTGGTCCGACGTGCGGCCCAGGCCGGGAACTACCGCGCTGGCGCTCATTCCGAAGGCCCGGTGAATGATGCCGCGCGTGAGCGGAGTGGACATCATATAGGAAACCGAAGCGGACCCGGCGGACTGCCCCATGATGGTGACGCTCCCCGGGTCGCCGCCGAATTTATCGATGTTGCGGTGAATCCACTGCAGCGCGGCCACCTGGTCCATGAGCCCCCAGTTGCCCGAGGTTTTGCGCGCGCTTTCCGCCGTCAGGTCCGGATGCGCCATGAAGCCGAATACGCCCACGCGGTAGGCGATGGCCACGTAGACTACGCCTTTCTTGGCAAGGTTCTCGCCGCTGTAGTTGGCCAGATTGACGGTTCCCTGAGTGAAGCCGCCGCCGTAGATGAATACCAGCACGGGCCGCTTGTCGCCGGCCTTCGCGTTGCCGGGAGCCCATAGGTTCAGGTAGAGGCAATCTTCGCTGGGGGCTTCCTCGCCGAAGTAGTGGTTCAAATCGTGGGCGCGCATGCCCTGCATACACATGTTGGGCTTGCGATTCGCGTAATAGATGCCCTTCCAGGCCTTCAACGGCTGAGGCTCGCGCCAGCGCAGCTCTCTCACCGGTGGTTGCGCGAACGGAACCCCCAAGTACGCGCGAACGCCTGAATCCAGGAGCTTGCCCGCGACCAGCCCGGTATCGATCTGCACGGGATCGCCCGGGATGGGGGTTTCGGTAATTTGGGCGATTCCGGCTGGGACGCACAGCGCGGCCAGGACTCCGCCGATCAATATCTTGCTAAACGTCATTGCTGCGGTCTTCATTCGACTGCCTCTCATATCCCGCCGATTCCTCGGCGCACGCGTTCTACCCAAAACGGCATGCGAACACGCGTTTCGTCGAAACGGTGAATTTGATTCGCAGTTTAGCCGCTGGCGGGATGGCAAGCAATCATCCAAATGGGGGATGCGGCGGGGGGGGGCAGGCTCGACGGTGGTTCGCCGTGTCTGTTCTTCCGCCCTGCCTCAGAGTGGCTGCGCTAGCACGGGCTTGTTGTATATACACTTACTGTATATACTAAGATTGTGTTGGATGGCGCGGAAGGCTTCGATTGGGATGTGCATAATGTCGGACATGTCGCGCGGCATGGGGTCCATCCGGCCGAAGTGGAAGATGCGGTCGCGGGGCCTCACGCGATCATCCCCGCACGGGACGCTGGCGGCGAACGGCGATGGAAGCTTTTCGGCGTATCCGCCGCCGGGAGGTATCTGGTTGTGGTGTTTACGATTCGCGCGGGCCGAATGCGGGCCGTCACCGCGCACACGATGAATCAAGCGGAAAGGAGAATCTATGCCCCGGAAATCGGGAAAAGGCCAGGACCCAAAACCGGCTAGAGATGAGTCCGACTGGTATGCAAGCGCCCAGGGACGACGCCAGACGCAGCGGGAGTTCGAGCGGGCGCTGAAGAACGGCGCCTTGATTCGATCCGCCGGGGCGCGTGTGCAGCGGACTAGTCCCGATATCCTCGACGCGCTATTGGCGCAAGCCAAGGCGAACGCGACCCGGCCGGTGTCAATTCGCCTGCCCATCGGCGATATCGAGCTTGCGCGAAGCATCGCGGCGAAGCGGGGAATCGGATATCAGACCGTCCTCAAAGACGCTATTCGCCGGGGTTTGAAGCGGGCCGGGTAATTCAGTGACAAATGCCATTGCGCTGCGCTTAATGAGTACGCCGTGACGAATCCGAGCGTGCGCTGCGCATATCCCAGATAAGCCGATTTGGGAGTAGGCCGGGGCGCGGGGATATGCCATCGTTACCGCATCCGATTGGCGCAATTTGTGACTGTCCTGGTCCGCCCCCTTAGGCCGCCTTCAGTCGCCGGCGGCCGACGCCGCTGATCGGCACTTCTCGCATAAGTAACTGCCGTCGGTCGCCCGTTCGAGATAATACGCCGACGGAAACGACACGCCGCACCTGTCACACGTACTCTTATTGCGAGGTGCATACTTCGACCCAGTTATTCGGGCCTGCAGCGGGTCGGCTCCAAATCTGTTCGCACCGTTCGTGCCGCGGATGAACCCCAGCATCACGAATGCGACTGGGATGAAAATGAGCGTCAGGTTGAGGGCAACCATCCAACCCGACTTGTTCAGATCGTGCCATCGCCTCACTTGCAAGGCCAATGCAAGCCAGAAACTGACAACTACTACCGTAATGAGTAGTAGTAGAGACACCACTGCAGCGCCCGGGCCGCTGCGGGCAAAGATGCCGATCGCGGCTCCGGCAAGCCACTCGGCAACGCCCAGGCATAAGTTTATGGTCCAGAATTCGCCGCGTCCAATACGCCCGCCGAAGGATCCGATGCCGCCACTCTCGTTTTGGCTGCCGCCGCCGTTAGACGGTCCCGCGGGGTTCTTCGCGCGGAAGGCCCCGGTCAAGAATTCATAACCGCAGTCACAGGCTTCCGCGCCTTCGGGATTGACAAGGCTGCACTTGGGGCACTCCATTCAACCCGCCTCCCCAGCGGGTGGCCCAGATTGTAACAGTTTGCGATTTCCAAAGGTTGGGGAACTAGCCGTTCAGCCGATGCTGTCAGCTATGTTGTGGCTGTCGGTAGCCGGGCATCCCCGCTCAACTCACCTTCATGACGAACATCGTCTGATCGTCGAAGGCGGTGGTGGAGAAGCGGTCTAAATCGTCGAAGACGGCGTTGATCAGGCGCTTGGGGCGCATGTCGCAGTTCGCACGCACTGCTTTCCCCAGCCTTCCGCGGCCATATTCCACGCCGGCGGTGTTGATGTGGTCTGTGATGCCGTCCGAATAGAGCACCACCAGATCGCCGGGCTGCGCCTGGAAGACGCTTTCTTCGTATTCGCGCGCGTCAAGCAGGCCAAGCGGCACACCTTCGGCGCGGATATTCAGAATGTCGCTGCCGCGGCAAATCATGGGCGGCGCGGCGCCGGCGTTGGCCATGACGATGGCTCGCGTCCGCGGGTCCCATAGCAGCACGCAGAGCGTCACGTACCGCGCTTCTACTTTACGTTCGATCAGCGCGTCGTTCAGGGCCTTCAGGAGTTCGGCGGGCCGCCGGCGCCGGGGGGCCAGGAAACGCACCAGCCCGCTCACCAAAGCGCCGTAGAGCGCTGCCGCGGCGCCCTTGCCGCTGACGTCGCCAAACGCGATTACGGTTTGCCCGTCATTGTGCTGATAGAGGTCGTAAATATCGCCGCTGATCTCGCGCGCGGGCCGCAGGCGCACGGCCGCGTCCAAACCGCTGATCTCGGGGGCGGCATCGGGGAAGAGCAGCCGTTGCAGTTCACGCGCCGCGGTGAGGTCTTCCTGCATGCTGCGCTCGCGCGCGGCGATTTCTTCGTAGAGACGGGCGTTTTCCACGCTGCTGGCGATTTGCGGCGCCAGCATGGCCAGCGAGCGCAGGTGATCGTCGGTGAAATGGGACACGCGGTTGCTTTCGAGGTCCATCACGCCGATCACGCGGTCGCGCACGATCAGCGGCGCCGCAACCTCCGAGCGGATGCCTGGATGCGAGGCGATGTAGCGCGGATCCTTGAGCGTATCGTGAACCCGGACTATCTCCCGCGATTCCGCCGCGGCGCCAGTGATGCCCTTGCCGAGGGGAATGTTGTCGATGTTCACTCGCTCGTCATAGCGGATGCTAAACCGGTGGCGCAGCGCCTTGGCTTCCTGGTCTACCAGCAGAATGCTGAAAGCGTCGTAGCCGACCAGATCCCTCATGGTGCTGGCAATCTTGCCGAGCAGTTCGTTCAGATCGAGGATCGAAGAGAACTCGCGCGAAATACTGGTGAGCCCGCGCAGCGTCTTGTGCTGGCGTTCCACGCGCCGGTAAAGCCGGGCGTTGTCAATGGCGGTACCCACCCGCGCGGCCAGCAACCGCAGCAGCGCGCGGTCGTACTCGCTGTAAGCGTTCACGCGAGTGGACTGCAGGTCAATGACGCCTACGAGTTTGCCCCGGGCGGTCATGGGCGCGGCCAACTCCGTCCGCACGGCATCCACGCTGTTCAGATAGCGCGGGTCGTTGCGTACGTCGCCGATCAGGATCGGTTCGCCCTGCAAAGCGGCCGCGCCGGTGATGCCTTCCCCCAAGGGGATGTACAGATTCCGGATGATGTCTTCGCGGTGGCCCACGCCGTGGCGGATGTGCAAGTCGCGGCGCTTCTCGCTGTAAAGAAGGATGGCGAAAAGGTCGTAAGGCAGCACGCGGTGGATGATCTCGGCGACGTTGGGCAGCAACTGATCGAGATCGAGCGTGGCGGTGGTGGCAGCCGAAACCTCCAGGAGGTAATCGAGCAGATCCGACCGGCCCCGGAACCGCACGGCGGCTTGCTTGCGAGTGGATTGCATCGGAGTGCCGGTCAGCCGGCGGCCTCCGCGATCTTGACGCTCGCGCTCGCGCCGATGCGCGTCGCGCCCGCGGCGATCATCGCCTGCGCGTCTTCAAGCGTGCGTATTCCGCCCGAGGCCTTTACGCCCATCTCCGGCCCCACCGTGGCGCGCATCAAGGCTATGTCCTGAGTCGTAGCGCCGGAAGCAGCGAAGCCCGTGGATGTCTTCACGAAATCCGCTCCGGCGGCTTTCGCCAAGAGGCACGCCGCAACCTTCTGTTCGTCGGTGAGGAGCGCCGTTTCGAGAATCACTTTGACGATGGCGCCGGCCACATGCGCCGTCTCCACCACCCGCCGAATGTCCGCTTCCACCGCCGCGCTATCGCCTGAGCGCAGCGCGCCGATGTTCATGACCATGTCGATTTCGCGTGCGCCATCGCGAACCGCCGCGGCCGTCTCGGCAACTTTTGCTTCCGTGCTCGTTGCGCCCAACGGAAACCCCACCACCACGCACGCCGCCACGCCGGAACCGGCGAGCTCCCGCGCCACCAGCGGCGCCCAATACGCATTCACGCAAACGCTGGCGAAGTTGTAGCGTTTCGCCTCCTCGCAGAGGCGCAGAATGTCGTCGCGGACGGCGTCCGGTTTCAGGATGGTGTGGTCGATCAGGGATGCGATTGAGGGCTTCTGTCCGGTCATCAGTCTAACGCCTTTCCGCGCCTCGAATACGCTTCGATTGGGACGCGTAAGTGTAACATTTATTTATGTTTCTGGCTGGGTCCGGCGAACTTTAATCATACCACAGCGGGCGCCCGAAGCCAGGGAAGACCAGGCGTCCGGAGCGATTTCCCCGATTGAAAATCTTCATCGGGCCAAATCGGGCTGTGCCGGTGAAAGCCGGACTAGTGTAGTGCGGCTTAGATTTCGATGAGTAAGATTCGCGCTTAGGCAAAAAGGGTACAGGCACGAAGTTTCGCAACTGCGGCGAAATTCGAGCCAGTCCCACAGCTGTCCGGTTAGCATCTGTGGGAATGCTTGTACGGTGTTGAAAGGCCATGTCTTAAGGCGTGTTTCTATAGAAAACGATTTGAATCGCGTGGGGCGGCGACCAAGAAATATTGTGGCGATGATGGGGTGTGAAC
>CAIYHG010000073.1 GCA_903925975.1 uncultured Acidobacteriia bacterium
CAAGAATGGCTGGCCCCACAGGAGCGAAGGCGACTACAGGTTTGGTTGCGGCTCCGCTGCTCTGTGGCGCAGGCGATCGTTTTCCGTCGCCTGCGTTGGGCTGCCCATGGGTTCAGCGCGGCCTCGATATGGGTGGGGCGAAGGTCCCGCTGGGGGCTTGTGTCGAATGCGCTTCGTAGTAGTACGGCCCGATTCGGAAATCGCGGTTTAGCGCCTGCGGCGTGATCCAGAAGAGCGTCGACGAGAGCATCATCTGGAGAAGCGCCAGGCCCCACACCGTGCGGCTGCGCTCGAACAGAAGACACGCCGCGACGCCCCACAGGAAGGTCGCCGGCACAAGCACCGGGTTGGGCACATGCATGATTGAAAACGCGGCTCCCGCGAGCCCCACCGCCAGCCAGCGGCTTCTGAGGTTGTCGCGAAGCGGCAGGTAGGTCATCGACTGGTAGACGACCAGTTGCGCCGTAGCCCATGTGAAATACACCGCGCCATGCGTCAATGCCGCGAGGCTGAACAAGCTGCGATAGCCCAGAATCAGGAACAGCGAAACGCTGAAGATCCAGATCACTGCCCAGCGCCGTCCCGAGGCGCGGAATTCCTCCCATCCCAGACCGAGCGATTTCAGCGTCAGCGAGCGCCTGCGCCACGAAACGGCAACCGCTAAGAGCACCAGCACGCCCGTCCACGGATGTGGAATCGCCAGCAACCACAGGTAAGCCAGCAAGGCGAGGAAGAATGCGATGGCCTCGGCGATATCGCCCATTACGCTGTGCTCCGCGCGATCCAGTACGCCACCATCTGTTCGAGCGCCTTGGCCCGGTGGCTGACCAGGAGCTTCCGCTCGGCGCTGGCTTCTCCGAAGGTGCAGCCGAAAGGCTCGTGGAAGAATAGGGGATCGTAGCCAAAACCGTTTGGCCCGCGGGCCTCATCGATGATGCGGCCTTCCACGATTCCGCGGAACGTACGGATCAGGCGTCCCCTTTCGGCCAGAGCGATCACGCAGACGAATTGCGCGGCACGATCCTCGATTCCCGCAAGCTTCCGGAGGAGCAGGCGATTGTTGGCCTCATCGGTCGCGCCTTCTCCCGCGAAACGTGCGGAAACGACTCCCGGCGCGCCGCCGAGCGCCCTGACTTCCAAACCGGAGTCGTCCGCGAACAGCGGGCCCGGCGCGTGCGCGCTGTAATAGACGGCTTTCTGCGCGGCATTCTCTTCGAACGTGGCTCCGGTTTCCTCACAGGGGGGGATGCCGGCTAACCCGGCCAGGGCCTCAACGTCGAGCCGCCCTTCTCCGAAACGCTCGACCGCCAGGCAGAATTCGCGCAGCTTGCCCGCGTTGGTGGTGGCGCAGTAGAGCCTCACGGCAGTTGCAGGATGCCCTTCTGGATCTCGATGAGCTGCCCGATCGCCGTGCGCGCCATCCGCACAAGCGTAGCCATGCTCTCGTCGTCGAACGGCGTCTGTTCCGCGGTGGCCTGCACTTCGACGAAGCGCCCCGCGCCGGTCATGACGACGTTCATGTCCACGTCGGCGCGCGAGTCCTCCTCATAGCAGAGGTCGGCTAACGCCTCGCCTCCGACGATTCCCGCGCTGATGGCCGCGACGCAATCC